>NZ_JADEXF010000394.1 GCF_015207245.1 Nostoc cf. edaphicum LEGE 07299 | reverse complement strand
CGAGATGCTCCCATGACAACAGGTACTAAGTGTATTAAAACATCTCGAACTTACAAAGTAGGGATATACATGGTGCTGCTTACCCTCGGTCGAAACTCTTTTTCCCTACATAATTCAAAAGTCCAAAGCAGAGATCGCGTTTTGCTTCTGCTTCTCAGTGACCCCCAGATATCGCTCCAAAGCTGCCAAAGTCCGATGCCCCGATATCTCCTGAATATGACGCAACGGTATCCCGGCATCGCTCATCCTAGTTAACGCAGTCCTCCGAAAGCTGTGGGTACTAACGCCCTCAATCCCCAACCGCACACAGGTATCTCTGAGAATTTTGTCAGCGCTGACCTTATGGATATGCCCCAACCCATGCCGACCGGGAAATAAAAACTCCTTGCGACGATTGGGGTTGTACTCTTCTAAATATTCCCGGAGCCTTGGATGCACTTGGATTTCCCTGGTGTCTTGCTTGCCTTTGGTGTTGACGCTGCGTAGTACTAACACCCCTCTAACACCGTTGCTGCCAGTGACCGTTAGTTTCTGCATCCATTGGGAATTATAAAATAGTACTAGAAAATAGAATCTCAAACGCATAATAAATAAAACTTCAAATCTTCGCTAGAGAGAATCCTTGTGATGAGTATCTGGGAACAACAATCAAACAAGATAGCTGAACATAAACAGAAATGGGAAGTTCAACAAAATTTTAGTTTTAGTAAAACCTTGCTAGAAGCCGAAAATGAAGAAGAAGTTAAAAGTGCTTATATTAGACAATTCTCATTACCAGTGAAGACTGCTAAATGGCATGATTTAACTGTTAACAATGTTTTATTTGAATTTAAGTATTCAGTCAATTTTAAGAGCTTGGATGTCGCATCTAAGGTAATTGCACAAACTCTCTACTACATTCACAGGCTGTTTGAAGATGGAGAAGAGCATAATGTAAGCCATTTTATTATTGCTGACAAAGACGAAGCAATAATTTTCAAAACTAGTGATTATGAACATTTTTACAAAAGTAGTATCTATGATTGGAAAGGGTATCGTCCTAGCTCACCAGATCCCAAATTAGTAAATCATGTTAAACAATCCAGGATTATTGAATCCAGTAGAATTTATCTAATTACTAATGAGGATGATTTGCAAATATTTACCAATTTGCTTTATCAGATTATTTCTCCAAATAAAGCTGCCACTAAAAACTCTAATTATTCTAATAAAATTAATAAAAAGGACTTGCCCTTAATTGTTCTTCCAGTAATACTGCTGTTCTTAGGTATAGTGTCAGTTGTAGTTGTTCAACATAAGGCAGAACTAGGAGATAAGCCTGTACCAACTAAATCTACACTAGAGGAAATATCAAAATGACGAATAACTCAAGGAAAATTCCTGTTGATACAGTAGTAAAAGTTGGACAGCAAGGTACACGATACCAGCAAAAGCAAGCCAGTGGATACACACAGGAACACCAAGAAGAAGATTATGAAATTGTTATTGATAGATCAGCAGCAGAAATTATTGACCAGATTAATAAGAGGGTAACAAGCCCTTATTACTCTATTTTTATTGGTGTGCCTACACTATTATGTTTTTTCTTAAGTTTTACCTCACCAATATTTCTCATATTCTTAATACCAGGAATTATTGCTAGTTATTTAGTTTTTAGGCAAGACATTATTCGTAAAACTACCCCATTAATTTATGAATTTGATGATGAATATTCAAAGCAAAAATTTAATTATTTTAGTGAAACGTTACAGAGTTTATCGTCTAGCAAACGTGTGTGGAGATTAAAATCACAAATAGCTATAGAAGATTGGAAACGAAATGCAGGATCACAATCAATCATAGTGCGGCAGACATCCAGAGTTGGTCAGATAATTCCCAATCTGATAAAAACAAATATAAATGTATGGGGTATTGATAGTGGTAGCATTAAGCTGTATTTTTTTCCAGATTTAATCTTTGTATTTCAAAATGGTGTCTACAGCACTATTGCATATAATGAGCTAAAAGTAGTTAATGACGATTTACAATATACAGAACATGAGGCTTTACCTCAAGATGCAACTGTGATTGGTCAGACTTGGAAGTTTGTCCGACGTGATGGAGGCCCAGATCGTAGGTTTAACAATAATCAGCAGCTTCCTATTGTAAGTTATGGTTTAGTTCAGCTTACTACACAGCGTTTTGTGCTGTATTTAATTGTCTCCAGCTTGAAAGTAGCCTCATCTTTCACTAACTCTTTATCTCAGCTTCTTGGTTTATCTCAAAGTAATTCTCTTCAATCGAAGACTATTCAGCCTAAGAGCAACATACCACAGCTAGAAACCAGTCTTTCAGAGCAATTTGAGATTCTAGAGAAAGCTGCTATTCAGAAAACATCTCTCACAACAAGTCAAGTAGCAGATTTATTAGGTTTGTCTAAGTCAGTTGTAACTAAGAATCAAGATAGTTTTGAATATGAGGCATTTCGTTTTAATCGTGCAGGTCGTATAGGTCGTGAAATAGCATGGCAAGTGACCAAGCTTAAAAGGTAATTTAAAGCACTCTAAACAATCATTCAACGCATTATTTTGCGTTCTAACCTAGAAATATCAACAGATTACGGTACAGTATCAAATGGCACTTTTAATCAGCGGCTAAACTCCACCCCTGTTTCTAAATAAGTTCTGATATTGAATCGCTCATCTGCTTTTGCAAGCGCTGGCGGTTATCATCATATTTCAACACCGTTTGCACTTGGGCGTGTCTGCTGAAACGCTGGGTAGCACGGTAGTTGCCATTATTCAAATCCAATACTGTAGTAATCGCACTGTGGCGGACACGATGCGGTGACATCTTCTTAGTAATTCCGGCTTGCTTACATAGCCCATCCACCAGTCGCCTGATTGCCTCCCCGGTTAATCTCGATCCATTCTTGTAATAGGCCAACACCGTGAAAAGCGGTTCATTGCCACGTTTCTTCTTACCTGCTTTTATCCAACTGGCAAGTGCGTCAGTGGTTCTTTCCGATAGGTCAAGAATTTCTTTCTGGCTACCCTTGCCTTTACCCAGGATTGCAAGAGTTTTCTCTTTGGCGTTAAAGTCACGCACATTTAGATTGACTATCTCCTGACGACGCAAGCCATTATCCCAGAGTAACCGCATAATGGCATAATCGCGCTTGCCCTTAAGGGTATTGCGGTCAACTAGCGCTATGACTTGGGCATAGTCCTCGGCTGGAATGCCCATAGTGTCACGGTAGGTTTCGACCTTTTCACCTTTGACATCATCCAGGGAGAAATTGCAGACTCCCAGCCGTCGCCCCATCTCCACCATTGACTTGATAGCACTCAAGCGACGATTCACCGTAGCTTCAGCCAGCTTTTTCTTGATCAGGTGCGCTTTGTACTTAAAAACCACAGCGACAGCATGACGTTGTTCCAGGTGAAGGAACTCTAACACTAAGTCCCGGCTGGGTTCTTTCTTGGCAACAAACAAGAAGAAATCTTTCAAGTCTTTCTGGTATTCGCGCTTGGTGTTGAGCGATCGCTTATCACCAATCAATTGCTGAATTACATCGGGGTCATTTTCTAGAGAAAAGTCCTCTCCGATCGCTAACGCCAGCGAGTTTTCTAGAACACTAAGGTTTTCGGGGTGGATCGATGTCATTGGTGATAGCGCAGCAGAGGTTTGGGAAGTTTAATACTCAAGCTACATCTTAGTTGAAGAGGTGTGTTTTTTGCGCTAAGTGGTGCGAAAAATCGTATTGTCGCACTATCTCCCAGTAAGGCTGGGGGAGGAGGTTGGGGAGTTATTGTCAGTTGATTGACATTGATTGAGGGCGATGAAGAGAAATTAAATTAGATGAAAGTGTAAGGGCTGACGATTTGACTAAGTAATAATGCTGTATGAATCTGGATATTGTTGTTTTGCCCTAAGCGAAATCAGGAGAGCGGGCGGTTACGCCATCGGTCTTTGTGGGGCATTGATATCAATTGTGATATCAATCCTTCCCGGATAAGTCAAATGTCACCGCACAGGGTAAGGCTAAAGGCGATGAAGGCGGCGCTTGATGTCACAGGCGGAAATATCAGAAAGGTGCAGAAATTGAGCCGTCATGCTGACCCGCGCACGTTGATGATTTATGATGACAACCGGAATAAAGACTTGTGGTCAATGTCGGAATTGTTGACTCTTATGTTGAAGAATTCGGATGAATAAAAATTAAAAATTGTTAACAAGTTTCGGGATAAAGTTGTTAACAGCTTTATCCTGTAGTTAGTTTAAGCTGTTAACAACTTTATGACTGACCCAATAGCTAAAGGTGGGCGAGGTCACAAAGCCCCTTACGAAACCACCCATGTCAGGATCGCTGATGGTATCAAACCTGTTGTAGAAAGGCTTAGTGCCTTTTACCGTCAAAAATTTTTGGGCGATATAAACCCAGACACTAATGGGGCAACCGAACTAATAGAGCGGGTAGAAGCTGCGTTAACAGAAATTCCACCATTAGAAGAACCTGTTAACCAGAATGAAGATTATCAGCAAGTCCTCGAACACTACTTGGCATCGTTGCCCCTGGGCAAGCAAGCACCTGAGTACAAACGGGCAAAGCAGCACATTGAAGCATTTATCAAAGAGTTAGAGAAACTGACTAAAGATAAGCCAATTACAACTCTTAAGAAGATGAACCCTGAAGCATTACGCCTATTGCGTCAAGAATTTAAGAATAATTGGTTGAGGTTTTTCGAGGTAATTTCAATTGAGCCTGGGTACTTCCAAAGTTTTGAAGAGGTAGTCTTCGCGGTGGAACGAGAAAGTAATATACCATAC
>NZ_JADEXF010000393.1 GCF_015207245.1 Nostoc cf. edaphicum LEGE 07299 | reverse complement strand
GTCCTCTTATGTTCGCGTAGCGTCTCGCAGAGAGAGCTGGATCCGCTCACTACAAACCTTGAATTATTTACACCGCTCTACTTATAAAATATCTCCTGAATAGTCAAAATTGTGGCAAAGCGATAGTAACGTAGTTTATAATTATGAGTTATTTAATTCATTTTTATTAGTTACTCTCAGGGTTGAGTTCGTTGATTTCTCTGCACTTAGCCTCTGCGGCTTGATATGCTGCCAGATAGTCTTGACCACCCAACATTACATCACCGTAATATTCATAAGGTGGATCGCCATAAATTGGCAATGGATCGTCTTCTGGATAATCTTCTTTTGATTCTTCAATGATGGCTTTCAGCTTTTTAACAGTCAGACTATGTGCTGCAAAATACCAGATTTCTTGGGGATTTTTGTTCAGGTAAGGTAATGTGGGATCGATAATTCGGACATCGGAGGCGTCGTCTAGCTCAATCCAACTGTGTTCAACCGGTCTATAGGGCTTCCCAGCAAAAGCTAAAAATCCCTGAATATACTTTGCTCCCTCAGTAGATAATGCTGCTTTATAAGCATTATCAAACGGAGTGCTAGCTCTGCTGTTTATCTGTTCAGCAATTTTGATTGACAGCGTTTCATCCAATAGTTTGTTCATCAATAGCACGGATTAGAGCAGCCATAAAAACATATTACCACTGCGACTTACCATTTTACTTAGGCATTGGGCATTGGTTATTCACTAATGACAAATGACTAATCACTAATGACAAACTCTACTTTATGCTAATCACCATCTGTAAATTTCTTAACAAGTCGCTTGAGGTGTAGGGCTTAGACAAAAGGGTTTTGACACTATTACCAAGGTTTTTAATCATTGCATGATTGGAGGCTAATCCACTAACACCAATAATTTTGATATCTGGATTAATTTTTTTCAATACATTGATAGTTGTTGGCCCATCCATAGATGGCATCATCATATCAACTAATACCACACTAATTTCTTGTTGATGTTTTGTATATAGTGCGATCGCATCAATACCATCACCAGCCACTAAAACTTTATAGGCATTTTCTTCTAACCAGGTTTGAGTAACCTCTCGAATTGAATCTTCATCATCAACAACGAGAATTAATTCTCCATGCCCTGCTGGTAATTCCTGATATCTAGCTAATTTACTATCTGCTTCGATTGTCTGCGTTACAGGTAAGCAAACTTGAAACTCTGTACCTTTGCCCACTTCACTAACTACATTCACAAAACCGCCGTGGCTTTTGATAATGCCAAGGACTGTTGAAAGACCAAGCCCTGTGCCTTTACCCACTTCTTTTGTTGTGAAAAATGGCTCAAAAATTCTATCTATTATTTCTCTTTTAATTCCTATACCTGTATCGCGCACGGTAATCATCACATAAGAACCCGCCTTAGAATCAATATTCATCCGAGCATAATGGCTATCAACCCAGAAATTCTTCGCAGAAATCTTTAAGATACCGCCATAAGGCATAGCATCACGAGCATTAATACAGAGGTTCATCAGCACTTGGTGTATCTGAGTTGCATCACCAAAGACATCCCACAGGTTTTGCCCAGGAACATCAATGTGGATTTCAATAGCTCTGGAAAATGTTTGCTTAACAATATTTTCGATTTCTAAAATTGAATTCCGTATCTGTAAGGTTTTAAAGTTACCTACAGATCCGCGTGAAAACCATAGCACTTGTTTAACTAAATCTGCTGCACGTTTAATATTTGTTTCCATAATTGTCAGCCATTTCTGACTTTTTTCATCCGGCAGCTTTGCCTCTAAAAGTTGTACTGTCATCATCATCGGTGTCAGTGCATTGTTGAGGTCATGGGCGATGCCACTTGCTAGAGTGCCAAGACTCTCCATCCGCTGGGCCCGGAGAAACTGGGCTTCAAGTTGCTTTTTCTCTGTGATGTCGGAGTTGACAATCAAAATGGATTTGGCTTGCCCCTGATCATCATTTACCAGTGTCCAACGACTAGCAACGATGATTTCTTTGCCTTGTTTTGTGACTTGATATAACTCACCTTGCCACGCACCACTATCACCTAAAGTTTCCTGGATGTTTTTTAGTTGGCAAAAACTTTGCTTTTGATAAAAAAGCTGATTGGCATTCTTGCCCACTACTTCTTCTGCCATCCAACCGTAGAGATGTTCAGCCCCTTTATTCCAAAATTGAATTTGGTTAATCAAATTTTGAACGATAATCGCGTCTGTGGTGATGTTAAGCAAAGCAGCTTGCTCGCGGATTTTCTGTTCTGCATCTTTGCGTTCGCGTAGCGCAGCTTGCTGTTTGGTAATATCAATTACAAAGCCCGCCATCCGAGCAACTTTACCTGTAGAGTCTAAAAAGATATACCCATTGTTCTCAACTGTGATATAAGCGCCATCTTTACGACATACGCGAAATTCAAGATGGAATCGCTCTTTTGTGGATAAAACGCGGTTAATCTCTTTGTTAAAGAAGCTGCGATCGTCAGGATGAACCAATTCTAGCCAGCGGTTCAAGCCTCCGAACATCTCAGGCATAGAGTAACCTAATATTCGCTCTACATTGCCACCATATTTAATCTCATTGGTATGCAAGTGCCAGTCATAGAGAATCTGACCACTTGCTTGAATTAGTGCTTGATAGCGATTGTTCCATTCATCTAATGCATCTGAATGACATCGTAGTTTTTCCTCTACCCGTAGGCGCTCTAAGATTTCGATCTCTAAACGCTTATTTTGCTCTGTGAGTTTTTTTGTGAGGTTTCGTAAACGTAAATGGGTATTTATCCTAGCTAAAACCTCTTGATGTTCTAAAGGTTTAGTAATGTAATCTACAGCCCCAAGATTCAAACCTTTAACTTTATCTACCTTGTCACTCATGGCAGTTATAAATATTACGGGAATATCTTGAGTAGCTGGATTTGCTTTCAAAAGTCTACAAGTCTCAAAACCGTCGATTCCTGACATTAAGATATCCAGTAAAATCAGGTCAGGTGAAGCATAAGCTGCCATATTAATAGCACTTTGTCCATCTTCAGCTACTAAAACTTGAAAACTGTAATACTCTAAAAAATCAAATAATACTTGTAAATTCACAGAAGTATCATCGACTATTAAAATAACAGGCTTTTCATTTTTATTAAAATTCATACTTGCCTCTTATTAAATTTTTTTAAAAAATTATCGGATTTATTTGCCTTTAAAATAAAATCTTTGGCAAGTTGATGAACATCTGTTGCAGATGGCACTTTATCACCTACTTGTTGGAATGACAAAAAAAATTTTGCTATCTATTTAGACTATTTATTGGCTGATTTGGTATATCATATTTTCTGCCAGTTTTTTTAGATATGCACAAATTTTGAACTTGAAATTAAAAAGATTTAATTAAAAGTTAATTATTTCCCCAGAATGGGTATATATCAATACGGTTGGGTTAAGAAAAGCGCAACCCAACAAAGCCCCGGAAATGTAGGGTTTTGTTCCTCAAACGCCACTTGCTTCTCCTAAAAGGAATCAAATAGGATTGCTATACATACCTCATTTTTATTAGAAAAAGCTATATAGCGATCGCACTTTTATTCTCTTCCCAAAAACAAATAAATATGTGAAAAAGTGAAGGGCGCACAGCTAGCTGCACGCCCCTACTACGTTTATCTATAAAATCACGGCGTTGTAGAGGGATCGAGTTTTAGCCGAGCCGTTTTGGGGCGACAGGGGCTTCCCCAACAAACCTGTCCAGAAGGCATATTAGTAAAAACACTACTCCGAGCGCCAATTACAGCATTAGCCCCGATTTGCACTCCTGGCCCAACAAAACAATCTGCCGCTACCCATGCACCATTTTCAATGGTGATACTTGCTGTTTTCAACCCAAAGGCAGGATCTCGGAGATCGTGAGTACCAGTACACAGGTAACTTTTTTGAGAAACTACGCAATGCTCGCCGATCTCGATCCGATCGAGGCTATATAAAACTACGTTATCTCCAATCCAACTGTAGTTACCAATATTGACTTTCCAAGGGTAGGTGAATCGGGCTGTAGGTCGAATTAATACACCTTTGCCAATACGAGCGCCAAATAATCGTAGCAAAGCACAACGCAGAATATTTAACGGTTGAGGAGTTAGAGGAAAGGCGATCGCTTGTACAAACCACCATAATAAAACGTACCAACTTGGACGCCCCCGGTCAAACCAAGATTGGTCATATTTGCGTAAATCTACGAAAGGTTTGTCATTTGTCATTTGTCATTGGTCATTTGTCATGAGTCAATGGTTAATAGTTTTCCGTCTACTCCCCTGTTCTCCTGCTCCTCTGCTCCTTCCCTCGCGGGAGTTGCAGTGTTTAAGTGACCACCACAGTTGCGTAATTCGTAAAGTTTAACGCCAATTTGATATTCATATTGACTCAGCAAGCGTGCATAGATATATCCTGCTTTGCCATCTAAAAAACCGCGTTGAATTATATAGAACAAAACAAATCGCAAAACGGGTTTAAATGGCAAGCGTACCCAAACTTTCTTCAAAAATCTTTTGCGTTGCACAGCATCACCAAATAGATTAGCGCCGATAGTACCGCTATCATCTTTACCTGTAAGAATATTAA
The DNA here is from genome assembly GCF_015207245.1 of Nostoc cf. edaphicum LEGE 07299. GTDB lineage: Bacteria > Cyanobacteriota > Cyanobacteriia > Cyanobacteriales > Nostocaceae > Nostoc > Nostoc edaphicum_B. The sequence continues at coordinate 195 of NZ_JADEXF010000393.1, read as the reverse complement.
AATAAACCCTGGCTTCCCAGTTGGAATAGCGGTTGTGCCGTTCTAACCAGTGGTAAAGGTCGCGGAAGTCTTCGTGGAGCATATCATTTTTGAGATACCCAACTTTTCCTTGCAAAATAACGTGTTCGTGAACTTCGTTATCACCAGTATTAGGAATATCTTCTGTATTTAAATTTTCGTAGCGACCTTTTTTAT
>NZ_JADEXF010000392.1 GCF_015207245.1 Nostoc cf. edaphicum LEGE 07299 | reverse complement strand
CTGCTCCTCTGCTCCCCTGCTCCCCTGCCCCCTTCCTCCTACTGTCCAGGTGCTTTCAGATTTTCAGCACCTTGAGTGACTTTAGCGGAGTCAATGCGATCGCCTTGCTGAATTTTGTTTACTACATCAAAGCCTTGAGTGACATTGCCAAACACGGCGTAGTTACCATCCAAGAAGGCTAGATCCGCTAAAGTAAAGTAAAACTGGGCAGAAGCAGAGTCTGGTGATTGCGATCGCGCCATCGCTACTGCACCCTGTTTATGGGGCAATACGACAGCTTGAGCAGTAGCATCAAATGGTTTATTGTAAATCGGAGTATCTGAACCTTTGGGCTTAACTTCTAAAGGTATATAACGAGCATTTCCCGTTTTTGGGTCAATATAGCTACCTGTTCCCAGTCTATCTGCTGGAAATTTCGGGTCTTTGCTTTGCGGATCGCCCCCTTGAACTACAAACGGTTGGGGTTCGCGCACAACTCGATGGAAAGCTAAACCATCGTACACACCCTTTTGCACTAAATCTACGAAGTTGCCAGCTGTGATGGGGGCATCAGTGCCGTCTACTTCGATAGTAATCGGCGAACCTTTAACCGTAATTACCACAGTAGCTTTGCCTTCAAGCCTTGGTAAATCTGCCAGTCCAGGAATACTCTCAGTAGTAGTTTGAGATACAGATGTTGCTTCAGTAGCTGTCTTGGTGCTTGCCTCGGTTGTGGCCGAGGTAGCAGTCGAGTTTGGAGAAGATGTATTAGAAGCGACTTGCTGTGTTGAACATCCTCCCAACATCAAGGCACTAATAATCAAAAGAGAAAACAAAAATTGTGAAATTTTTAACCGCATTGCCTGTTACCGATTTAACCAGAGTATCTTATCGTTTTGAGGAGCATTGGATTATGGGAGAGGTGACAGGTAACAGGGAATAATCTGTACCCTGTTACCTCTACCTTCTACCCTAATTTCTTAAAGTCCTTCCAATGACACTCCCAAAAAGCGGGCTAACTTTGCGCCTTCTGTTTCCAACTCTGTTAAAGATAAGGGTTGTCCAACCCGTGTTAACGGTATATCTCGCCGTCCCTTAATGCGTAGATAGAGAGCGCGACGGGGGTTAAGACCTTCTTTTACGTCTATTAGTACAGATTGGACATCTTCTATGCGGCTATCAATCTGAATTCGGCGATTTTTGCCAGGAAATCCCCAACGGAAGATTTTGATTGTGCCAGTTTCCCGATCGAATTCGTTGTAACCGCCTCCAACATCCAATAAAATCACTAGCCACAGGTATGTGGCTAATAGCAAGCCAGCAGTACCATATAACCCCATTACCAATCCTTGGGGGATGAATACCAGTTGAGTTGGATCGGAAACTATGAGTAAATTAACTTTTAAATAACTGGATATTCCAGACAATAAAAAGCCGCTTGCTCCCAAGGTAACGATAGTTGCCCACCAGTAGTTACTGAACCGACGAGAACCGAGAACATTTTGGTGCAGGAGGCGATCGCCTTTATTAATCGTTGTTGATGTCGTCATTGAACTACCATTGCCCGTGAGATACTCGCTGTCACATACTCGCACACTAAATGCTTTTGCATAGAGTGGTGGGTTCCTCTGCCAATCCGGCTATTGCTTATGAGGCACGGAGAGCTATGTTTGAAGTCCGCGGGAACCCTGTCGCAGACTATAAATTTTTCACTTTGTACCCTACAAATTTTACTGTCCCGGATAATGCTGGCTTACTTGATACTTGGCTTACTTGTACTACGGGACAAACCACTTAGGCTATTTGTATTTAGTCAAGATATGCCAATTTCCCTTCTCCTTGTCTAACGTTTCACATAGGTTTTCCAGAGGTGTATCAACGACGTGGCGGCAAAGTCATTATCCACATTTTACCAAACATCGTTGACAAAAACTCAACTGCGCCCTTCCATGTTCCTGCTACCGATATAATTTTTTAGGGAATGTTGTACTATTTTTTTACTCATGGCTGATAAAAATTCTTTCTCTCTGTCCTTCAGCCCCCCTTATTCCCTGCTACCCTCTCCCTGCCTCTTTTTGATCTCTTGAAATGAGTGACCTAGCTACGTTTAACTACATTAAATTTTTTCAGATTTCTGAGAAAAGTTGTGTCAAATTGTAAAATTTCTGATATTCATATTATTTATAAGGTTCGTGTTTCATGCCTAATTTGCTTCTGTGTATCAGGCAAAAACCCTGAGTAGTGTGATAAGTTAAGAATCATTAAGTTACCACAAGCTAGATTACTAGCCGATGGTACGTGTAATGTCATAACCCTGAGAAATAATGACTTAACTAGTCAGTAAGCTCTCAGAATCTCAGTTACTTAAAAGCAGTTGAGATTGCCAAAAAAAAACGTTAATTCCTCATGGCAGTCGGTTACATTGGCTTTCCGTAATGCCTTAGAAACGTTGCAATTTTAGTAAAAAAAGAGGATTTTAGTCCGATGACCATCGCAGTTGGACGCGCCCCCAGTAGAGGGTGGTTTGACGTTCTAGACGACTGGCTCAAGCGCGATCGCTTCGTATTCGTAGGTTGGTCAGGGATACTATTATTCCCCTGCGCCTTCCTAGCACTAGGCGGTTGGCTGACCGGTACCACCTTTGTTACCTCTTGGTACACCCACGGATTAGCCTCCTCCTACCTAGAGGGTGCTAACTTCTTGACAGTGGCAGTATCCACCCCCGCCGACAGTATGGGACACTCCCTATTGCTGTTGTGGGGACCAGAAGCCCAAGGCAACCTCACCCGTTGGTTCCAATTGGGTGGTTTGTGGCCATTCGTTGCCCTACACGGAGCCTTCGGTTTGATTGGCTTCATGTTGCGGCAATTTGAAATTGCGCGTCTAGTAGGTATCCGTCCTTACAACGCTCTCGCCTTCTCCGCTCCCATTGCAGTATTCGTCAGCGTATTTCTGATGTACCCCTTGGGACAATCGTCGTGGTTCTTTGCACCCAGCTTTGGCGTCGCGGCAATTTTCCGGTTCCTGCTATTCCTGCAAGGGTTCCACAACTGGACACTCAACCCCTTCCACATGATGGGTGTTGCGGGTGTATTGGGTGGTGCGCTATTGTGTGCTATTCACGGAGCCACAGTCGAAAACACCTTGTTTGAAGATGGTGATGGTGCTAACACCTTCCGCGCCTTCAATCCAACCCAGTCGGAAGAAACCTACTCAATGGTGACGGCAAACCGTTTCTGGTCACAGATTTTCGGGATTGCTTTCTCTAACAAGCGCTGGTTGCACTTCTTTATGTTGTTCGTGCCAGTCACAGGCTTGTGGATGAGCGCCGTCGGCATCGTCGGTTTGGCACTCAACCTGCGGGCTTATGATTTCGTCTCCCAAGAATTACGGGCGGCGGAAGACCCTGAGTTTGAAACCTTCTATACCAAAAACATTTTGCTGAACGAGGGTATCCGCGCTTGGATGGCTCCTCAAGATCAACCCCACGAACAATTTGTATTCCCTGAGGAGGTATTACCACGTGGTAACGCTCTCTAATAGACCAAATATATTAGGCGGCACTGGACGCGACCAAGAATCTACTGGCTTTGCCTGGTGGTCTGGTAACGCGCGTTTAATCAATCTATCTGGCAAACTACTGGGTGCTCACGTTGCCCACTCTGGTTTGATTGTATTCTGGGCTGGAGCGATGACTTTGTTTGAAGTCGCTCACTTCATTCCTGAAAAGCCCATGTATGAGCAGGGCTTGATCCTGTTACCTCACCTCGCCAGTCAGGGCTGGGGTGTTGGTGCTGGTGGTGAAGTTATCGACACCTTCCCCTACTTTGTTGTCGGTGTACTCCACCTAATTTCCTCAGCCGTCCTTGGCTTTGGCGGTATCTATCATGCCGTTCGTGGCCCAGAAACCTTAGAAGAATACTCTTCTTTCTTTGGTTACGACTGGAAAGACAAGAACAAAATGACCAACATCATCGGGTTCCACCTGATTATTTTGGGATGCGGTGCGCTGCTGTTGGTGCTAAAGGCAATGTTCTTTGGTGGTTTGTATGACACCTGGGCACCAGGCGGCGGTGACGTTCGGATTATTACCAATCCGACACTTAACCCAGCAGTCATCTTCGGTTATGTACTCAAGTCTCCCTTCGGTGGCGAAGGCTGGATTGTCAGCGTCGATAACTTAGAAGATGTGGTCGGTGGTCACATCTGGATTGCCTTTATCTTAATTTCTGGTGGTATTTTCCACATTCTTACCAAGCCTTTTGCTTGGTCACGTCGTGCATCCATCTGGTCTGGTGAGGCTTACCTCTCCTACAGCTTGGGCGCTCTGTCGTTGATGGGCTTCATTGCCTCCATCTATGTTTGGTTTAACAATACCGTTTACCCCAGCGAATTTTACGGTCCTACCGGTCCAGAAGCTTCTCAAGCTCAGGCTTTGACCTTCTTGATTCGTGACCAACGCTTGGGTGCTAACGTCGGTTCTGCCCAAGGCCCCACAGGATTGGGTAAATACCTGATGCGCTCTCCAACTGGTGAAATCATCTTCGGTGGTGAAACCATGCGCTTCTGGGATTTCCGCGGCCCCTGGTTGGAGCCTCTACGTGGTCCCAATGGTCTGGATCTGGAAAAAATCAAGAATGATATTCAGCCTTGGCAAGCTCGTCGCGCTGCTGAATACATGACACACGCTCCTCTGGGTTCTTTGAACTCCGTGGGTGGTGTGGCTACTGAAATTAACTCCTTCAACTACGTATCTCCTCGCGCTTGGTTGGCGACCTCTCACTTCGTATTAGGATTCTTCTTCCTAGTTGGTCACTTGTGGCACGCTGTTCGCGCA
>NZ_JADEXF010000391.1 GCF_015207245.1 Nostoc cf. edaphicum LEGE 07299 | reverse complement strand
GCCTAGTGGCCTTACGCCGCCCATCGTATCAAGTGTTGCAATCTGCTGGAATTGCCGGCTTTTTCGCTTCTGTAATGATCCTGCACGTATATACTTGGTTCATGATTGGTGTGGTGATGGCTCCTACTTATATCTTGCTATGGCTAGCAATCACCTGTTTAGTGACTAACTTGGCAGCAATTCTTTTTCAAAGACGCTACAGTAGCAGCCCTAGTCTTTCCAACTGAAGTCTATCAGGCGTCTATGGATGATATTTTCAGAAAATCAATCATCATTTGACCAAATAATTACTAGTTCGTAATTCGTAATTCGTAATTCGTAATTAAAGAGGGTTCAAGCTCCCACCATCATCTCTGCTGAAGGGTGGGCAACAAGACAGTGGAGGGTTCAAACCCCAAAGGAATTGCAACTACGAATTACGAATTATGTTGACGCCTCTCCATTCATGCTCAAGAATGGCATATAGCCAAGAGTCTCGCCATTCTCCCTTAATCCAATGGTGTTCTCGCAAATATCCTTCTTGTTGCATTCCAATTTTTTGCATAACTCTTGCTGAGGCAATGTTTTCTGGATGACAAGTTGCAAAGAGGCGATGTAAATCTAACTCCTGAAAACTAAATGATATAATCGCTTTTACAGCTTCAGTTGCGTATTCTTGACCCAAAAATTACTTAGTAAAAAATTATCCAATAGAGCCTATTTTGTTGTCAGTATCTTTAACGGATATGCGACAGATACCAATTAAGTGCTTTTGGGCTTTCAAAGCCACCGCTAAGGCAAAATGCTGACGGGGTTCTTCCCCTTGCAATGAAATCTCTCTTTGTAAAAAACTTTTAGTATCTTCTTGAGTGTTTGGGCCAAAAGTCAAATAACGCACAACTTTGCGATCGCTAGCGTATTGATGAACTGCTGGCCAATCTGATTCTACAAAGTCTCGCAGTACGAGACGTTGGCTTTCTAGTGGTAGATTCATTGTTTTGGATTAACAACTACATACTATATAGTCACAAGCCAAAAGGTATTGTAATCAAAGTTAGTCAATATGTATAGTTTTTTATCTATGATTAGTCAATATGCATAGTCTTTTATCTATGATAACAATTTAATATTTATTTAAGATTAAAGCTTGTGAATTAACAATATTGACATATAAGGCTGTAAGCTATTGTTTATCGCATAAAACTTAGGTATAAATAAAACTTGCAATTTATGTAAGTTTTTTCAGTCCAATTTTTGAACCATCTTTATCCTAAGCCTTCTCTATTGGAGATTCGTATTTAGCGACTCGCCATGTAGGAAGGCAATATAGTCTACTGCTTTGCAAAGAATTAAAGTTTTCTTTGCCTGATTTCTCATGGCAATAAAACATGAAACGTACTCAAAGTAGCTGGCAATTTTTACAACCCAAAATTTATTTTGCATTTTTTGTAACCAAAACCCCAGTACGTCATTGACTAATACGATCCATTTTAGAAACTTACGAGGCGATTTATTCGGTGGTTTAACTGCTGCGATCGTTTCGTTGCCTCTAGCGCTGGCATTCGGTGTTGCTTCCGGTGCTGGGCCTGTAGCTGGTCTTTATGGTGCAGTTTCCGTCGGCTTTTTTGCCGCCCTGTTTAGCGGTACGCCAACGTTGATCTCTGAACTGACCGGGCCAATGACCGTAAGCCCTCTCTAGAGGTTCTTGTGCAGCACCTGTGCTGTAGGAGTCAAGCGCATCAGTCTTTTTTAAAGTTCATTTATTGTAATACTCCTCATCAGAGGAAGCACAAGGAGGTATTCGTGGATTTTTGGTCCCTTTTTCTAATGGACTTCATTAAGCAGTTGCAGTCCCCAACACTCGCCTTTTTGATTGGTGGCATGATCATTGCTGCCCTCGGTAGCGAATTGGTCATTCCAGAGGCGATTTGTACGATCATCGTCTTCATGCTGCTCACCAAAATCGGTCTGACCGGTGGAATTGCGATCCGCAATTCTAATCTGACGGAGATGGTGTTACCCATGATCTTTGCTGTAATAACAGGGATTACGATTGTATTCATCTCGCGCTATACGTTAGCCAAGCTGCCAAAGGTCAAAGTCGTTGATGCGATCGCAACTGGGGGATTGTTTGGAGCCGTGAGTGGTTCTACAATGGCTGCTGGTCTGACGGTACTGGAAGAACAAAAGATGGCATACGAGGCATGGGCTGGCGCACTCTATCCCTTCATGGATATCCCAGCGCTGGTAACTGCAATTGTTATCGCCAACATTTACCTCAACAAGAAGAAGCGTAAAGAAGCAGCCTACTATACTGAGCAGCCTGTTGCGGCTGGTGATTATCCCGATCAAAAAGATTATCCCAGCACCCGGCAGCAATATCTCAGCCAACAGCAGGATGCTGGGGATAACAAGGTCAAGATATGGCCAATTATCGAGGAAAGCCTCCGGGGCCCTGCCTTATCGGCAATGTTGCTAGGTCTGGCTCTGGGACTGTTTACCCAACCGGAAAGTGTCTATAAAGGCTTCTACGATCCTGCCTTTCGTGGCTTGCTTTCGATCTTGATGCTGGTCATGGGGATGGAAGCTTGGTCAAGAATTGGCGAACTTCGTAAGGTAGCCCAGTGGTACGTTGTATATAGTGTGGTGGCACCTTTTGTACATGGGCTAATCGCCTTCGGTCTCGGCATGATTGCCCACTACGCCACGGGATTCAGCATGGGCGGCGTTGTGATCCTGGCTGTCATCGCTTCCTCTAGTTCGGACATTTCAGGGCCGCCTACGTTGCGAGCTGGTATCCCGTCAGCCAATCCATCTGCCTATATAGGCGCGTCCACAGCCGTCGGTACGCCAGTTGCGATCGGCTTGTGTATACCGTTCTTCCTCGGACTTGCCCAAGCGCTCGGCGGCTAATCCCAGACGGATTGAGGTCTGTCGGCGCTTCCTTGACCGGGCAGACCAAGTAGATAAATTACATCATTTCAGGAGGTAACCAACATGGGCAAGCGTGCCAACAAGCTCGTCATCGTCACGGAAAAGGTGCTGATGAAAAAGGTCGCCAAGATCATTGATGAATGCGGGGCGACTGGTTATACGGTGGTGGATACTGGCGGTAAAGGCAGTCGCAACGTGCGCTCTACCGGTAAACCCAACACTGCCGACACCGATTCAAATGTAAAGTTTGAGATACTCACCGAAAATCGGGAGATGGCAGAGAAGATTGCGGATCAGGTCGCAATCAAGTTTTTCACCGATTATGCGGGCATTATCTATATCTGTGAAGCAGAGGTACTGTACGGGAGACATTTCTGCGGGCCAGATGGCTGTTGAATCGAGACGACGCGCCACCAAATCTTTTTTGGGATATTTAAGTTGGGTAAATACATTACCCTCATGCCTTACAGCGTGATTTCTGGGTTTATGTCTGGGATGGCGTGATTGTGATTATTTTGCAGATTGCTTCTTTTGTCGGACAGGCAAACCCTACAAGTTTGGCATTTCGAGGTTTGTACCAGAGCATTACATGTTTGTAGATCGTATAGATGCACTTAAACAAGCCGTTGCTTTAGTTAATCCTCATGCAACTTATGCTAATAATCCTGGCGTTGGTACTTACACTGACACCTATTTGTAATTCGTAACTTGTAATTCGTAATTGGATTATGAATTACGAGATATAAATTACATTTTTTCATTGGCTCCAAAATGAATCAGAAACACAAGCAAAAACATGATTTTTTCAGAACCAATACTTAATTCATTTACCGGGTTAAATTTCCTCGCCGTAGGTTTACAGTCTCCTTTACTAGCAACAACTAACGAGGCAGAATATGCTCCTATTGTGCTGACTGGAGTATTGCTAAGTTTAGTAGTCATTTATCTGGCTAGTAAAATTGGTGGCGAATTATTTAGAATGATGGACTTGCCCCCTGTATTAGGAGAATTAGTTGGTGGGGTGCTTGTGGGTGCTTCTGCTCTCCATTTGGTAGTGTTTCCTGATAGTGGAGCAGCTGGTAGCGATTCCATTATCATGACTATCCTGCAATTCATTAACAACCTCAGTCCTGATGCCGTCACATCAATCTTCCAAAGCCAGAGCGAAGTTGTTTCTGTGCTTGCCGAATTAGGTGTGATCATTCTGTTATTTGAAATTGGTCTAGAATCAGACTTAAAAGAATTACAGAAAGTCGGTTATCAAGCAACAATTGTTGCTTGTGTTGGGGTAGCTGTTCCTTTTGCAGCTGGCACGGCGGGGTTGATTTTGTTGTTTCATGCGCCAGTAATTCCAGCAATTTTTGCAGGTGCAGCGCTGACAGCTACTAGTATTGGCATTACCTCAAAAGTTTTGTCAGAAATTGGGCAGTTAAAATCTCGTGAAGGTCAGATTATTGTCGGTGCAGCTGTAATTGATGACATTTTAGGCATCATTGTCTTGGCAGTGGTTGCGAGTCTTGCTAAAACTGGTGAGGTTGATATTTTCAACGTCATTTATTTAATTGTCAGCGCTACAGTCTTTCTCATTGGTTCGATTCTATTAGGTAAATATTTCAATCAGAGTTTTGTTGCGATCGCTAATAAATTGCAAACACGAGGAAACTTAATTATCCCAGCATTTATCTTTGCCTTCTTTATGGCTTTTTTGGGAAGTGCAATTCATTTAGAAGCTATCTTAGGCGCATTTGCGGCTGGCTTAGTTTTGGATGAAACGGATAAACGCAAAGAGTTAGATGAGCAGGTTAAACCTGTTGCTGATATGCTAGTGCCAGTTTTCTTTGTGACAGTTGGCGCGAAAGTTGATTTAGGCGTTCTTAATCCTTTAGTTCCAGAAAATCGAGAAGGATTAATT
>NZ_JADEXF010000390.1 GCF_015207245.1 Nostoc cf. edaphicum LEGE 07299 | reverse complement strand
GCCTACCTTCGTGGACTAATGCGAATTTAAGGGTTTGTAAACCTACAAAGGCAGGTAAGGTTTCGTGTAGCCAAACTAATGCCGTCTTCTCCCAACACAAAACGACGTCTCGTAGAGAAGAGGAGATGCCAAGAGTGATAGCGCATTAGTCAAAATTGGGCAAACTAAAACTACACCACAATTTTTGAATGCATTTGTCCTCCCAAACATTTACAACCTGCTTTTGGAGTCGAATTTTCTATGTCAGACCCCAGCATTGGTCGCTTACTCAGCAAACGCTACCAACTCCAAGAGTTAATCGGTACTGGAGCAATGGGTCGGGTTTATCGTGCTAAAGATACATTGTTGGGAGGTGTACCTGTTGCGGTTAAGTTTCTGGCTCTATCAATCCAAAATGAAAAGATGCGATTGCAAGATCGCTTTGAGCGAGAAGCAAAAACCTGTGCTTTACTAGGGCAAAAAAGTATCCATATTGTCCGAGTTATGGACTATGGCGTAGATGACAATAACACCCCGTTCTACGTTATGGAATACTTACAAGGACAAAGCCTGAACAATATTATTCGCAAGCAACGATTACCTTTAGCAAGATTCCTCAGTATGGCGCGTCAACTCAGCTTGGGGTTACAGTGCGCCCATGATGGCATCCCCGTTGATGGAACTATTTGCCCAATTATCCATCGCGATGTCAAGCCAAGCAATATGCTGGTGATTCAAGATCCCAGTTTTGGAGAATTGGTCAAGGTTCTAGATTTTGGTATTGCTAAGTTATTACAGTCAGATGGCGACCATACAAAATTTTATTTAGGTACATTGGCTTATTCTTCTCCCGAACAGATGGAGGGTAAGGAATTAGACAACCGTGCTGATATTTATAGTTTGGGCGTCATGATGTTTGAGATGCTGACAGGCAAAATGCCACTGGTGGCACCAACTCACTCTTTTGGTGCGTGGTATAAAACACACCACTATCAAAAACCACGTTCTTTTGCTGAGGCTGCGCCTGGATTAGAACTACCAAAAGAAATTGAAAATTTGGTGATGAGTTGTCTAGCTAAAAGAGCATGCGATCGCCCCCAAAGTATTACTGAAATCCTCAGAGTTTTAGCATCTTTAGAAAAGCCTGAGCATACACGCAAAATTCAGCAAGCCAGCCATTCCCTAGTTCCTACTACTACAGCTAGCACCGAGCTTGAACAAAAGACCAAAGGCGATTTGCGGGTATCATGGTCAAACGATGAAATCGCTCGTGCCATTTCCTGGCCCAAAAATAAACCAATTGCCGATATTGTGTTTCCCCAGCCCATTCATACCAATGGGGAGGTTTTACCAGCTTTGTGGGTGATGCTACCGCAAGAGGAAATTCAAAAACGTTTACTCTGTACACGCTATAACCAATTTCTTTTCATCTCTATCCCCCATCCCATGCTGCTATGGATTACTGTCATCTACAATCGCAAGCATGGCGCTAAATGGTTGCCTTATTACCTCGATCTCAAAACCAGCCTTGGTCAAGAAATTGCTCGGTTACTACAGCACACAGGTTACTACCGCCTCTTATTCTTTACACGAGAAGCACCAAATCGCTGTACCCACATCTTGCTTTCTAGCGTCGCTTCTGCCCAGCGGCAACGACTGCAAGAGTGGGTCGCAATGAGCAATACGTTGGTGTCCTCTGCCGACCCGCAAATTAGTAAGAGTTTACTCAAAAACGAGTACGAAAAAATTAAACCTCAGATAATAACAAAACTGGAAAGTATTGATACAGATTCTCCATACGATCTTTCCAGCTAGGCATAATTTCTTTATGTTACGTGTTTTATAGGTGGTCGCTCCAAGAATGTAACGTTTTATAAACAAAAGATATATAAAGATGTAACTTCTAGTTATATGTATAAAGAGTGAAATCACTAGCTGCCAAAGCAGTGGGATCCAAATTATCTCTAAATCTTCCTGTGCAAATATTCCAGTGGATTGTCAATTTATGCAGGTGTGATTCCCCCGCTAGACGAAACAACAAGAAGTTTGGCTAAAGCAAACAACGGATTTAGCCTGCAATGCTAAAGTTAGTCTAGACTCCAGCAGATATGCCGTAGACAATGTTTACTCATTCTTAGTTAATTTCGTGAATTGAACTTTTGCGCCATCTTGTGGAATTACTTATCGAAGTTGACGCCCCTACATCCCCAGCTCTTTTCCTCTTTGGAACCAAGCAAGAGAAGGAGGTCGCCCACTGCGACATTAGAACGACTCTATGCCATAGTGGAACCGGAATCTAAGCCCCACTGGTGCTTAAGAAGCTCTTGATAAGTTGCCTCGCGCACGACCATTTGCTCATAGAGCTTGACTAAAAAGTCTTTAGCTTGATCGTGGCTCATATTTTGTACCTGAGTAGCAAATGAGCAGATGCTGAATTGCTGTTCCAAGGATAGTTTCATTGGTTGATTCATAATTACTCCGAAAAAACAACGCGTAAAGGTGATATCGCTCACAGAAGTCCAAATGGGATAATATTTTGTCTCATATCTGTCCAACATTTTTTCCTCCGTATTACGAAAGATAACAATTGTTTGACAGATTGCCCACATCCAAAGTGTGGACTTTTTCTGCTCTGATATCTTGCACCTAATCCTACTGATATACCACCCAAGTCAGCTGAACCATATTCCGGAAAATAAGCTCTATTTGGTCTTAGATAGGTATAACTACCTCCCTCATTCCTTCCTGCTTTGCACAAATATCTTTTAAAGAGAATATTTGGTGCTATGCAAAACCCGTCTTAGTCTTTGTGTTTAAAAAGCCTAAGATGCTGTCTCCGCAAGCGTGGAAGAAGCTTCGGAGGACGAAAATTTTAAGGAGGTTGGGGAATTAATGGTAATAAGCGTGAATTATAGTCGCTTTACCTTATTACGTGCAAGATGTCAATTTACCAAATTATACAAATTTAGCCTCTTTGGGTGATTTTAGAGGCTAAAAATATTTGTATCAAATTGTAAAAAGGAAAAATGCTCACGCTGAACAAATTACTGAGTATATTTACCAGATTTGTCCTTTGTCCTTTATCCTTTGTCATTTGTTTCAAGTTACTAAGCATCGACTAATGACTAATGACCAATGACTAATGACTATTTTCTTCAAGCGAGACGATGACAACTGTGATGTTATCGTGCCCTCCATGCTCTTTGGCAGCCTCAACAAGAGAGATGGCGGCTTTATCAAGCCAAGGACTATTTTGGAGGCAGTTAGCAATCTTCTGCTCGACAAGTTCTTCTGTAAGACCATCACTACATAACAGCAAGCGATCGCCAACTTTTACATCTAGTGGTTGCACATCAATTTGATGCAAGTCTTCACGCCCCAAACAGCGCGATAATACATGGCGAAAAGGATGTAATCGTGCTTCATCTAAGGTGATGTCACCGATTTTGATTGCTCGTGCTACCCAAGTGTGGTCTTCCGTCACCTGTTCTAAGTGTGACTCGCGGAAGCGATACAGCCGCGAATCGCCAACATGAGCGCACCAAGGCGACTCTGGGGAGCGAAAAATCACTGCTACAACCGTTGTCCCCATGTCGGCACGTTCGGGATGATTTTGCTGATCCTGCAAAATCGCTTCGTTGGCTCCCCACAAAGCTTGCTCTAGCAATTCTTGAGAAGACTTAGAAGTTTCCCAATTTGCTACTAAATACGCCTGAATTTCTCCAGTGGCAATGCGACTTGCCTCTTCACCTCCGGCATGACCACCCATACCATCGGCAACAACGAAAAATCGTCCTTCTGGGTCTATATAGTAAGCATCCTGATTATTAGAACGAATAAGTCCCGGATCGCTAAAACCCGTGAAATTAAGTTTCATAAATTTTTTGCAACAATTAATACATACGATCGTAACGGTCGAGGCGTAAAAGTAATCGAATCAGGATCGCTGAAAGCGCCGCTGCAATTAAACCAGGCAGCAGTGCCAACCAGAGATAATCCTTAACCACTAAAATAGTAGCTGAAAGCGTGAAACCGCTGATTAACAGAGCATAGCTTATTGAGAGCTGAATACTGCTCTGTCGCCGCAGCAGGCGTTCGGTTTCTATAGACCGAACGCGCAAGCGCATATCTCCTTGCTCTAGCTTCTCTAGTGTATCCTCTAATCTACGTGGCAGACCCAAGGCGGTACTACTTACCTGAGCTGCTTGGCGACTTAATTCGTTAAGAAAGCTATTCCCCTCAGAACCATTCATATCGGTCATAAGTTGCATTGCATAAGGTTTGGCAACTTCCATAAAGTTAAACTCTGGATCTAAGCCTTTACCTACCCCTTCTAGAGTAGAAAAGGCTCGCATCACGAAAGTGAAAGTTGCTGGAAATCTAAATGGCTGATTATAAGCTATTTCGTAAAGGTCGTCACTGATTGCTGCAACTGATTGGTTCTCAAAGGGCTTATCCATAAAATGATCCAGCATATACTGGACGGAACGCCGTACTGGGCCCATATCATCAGTTGGGGCGATCGCGCCTAAATCGATCAGAGACTGCACAACGCGATCACCGTCTTTTTGGGCAATACCAAATAGTGTTTGCATCAATCCCTCGCGGATGTTGGACTTAATCCGGCCCATCATCCCGAAATCGTAGAATATCAAAGCACCATTTGCACTAACGGCAATATTGCCTGGGTGAGGATCGGCGTGGAAAAAGCCATTATTGAGTAATTGTAGCAAGTAGGCTTGAGCGCCTTGACGAGCGATCGCTTTTCGATCCAAACCTGCTGCTTCTAAAGCTTCGTATTGGCTAATTTTAATTCCAGGGAGATATTCCAAAGTCAGCACTCTGGAAG
>NZ_JADEXF010000389.1 GCF_015207245.1 Nostoc cf. edaphicum LEGE 07299 | reverse complement strand
GGGTACACATCAACAATATCGCCCCGTCGGCTCCACTGTCCTTCCATTTCCACCAAAGGAACTCTTTCGTAGCCCAAAATAGTTATTTTCTCACTGAAGCTATTCAGGTCTAATTCCATCCCTTTTTTTAGGGTAAGACAGAATTGCCCAAAAACTTCTGGTGGTGGTAAATGAGGTTGCAACGCCCCTTGAGTAGCCACAATCGCTAAATTTGTCCTTTGTCCTACCCTGCGGGAAGCCGCAGAAGCGTCTATGTCATTTGTCCTTTGTCTTTGGTTTGTTTCTAAGGACAAATGACTAATGACTAATGACTCTTGACTGTTGACCAAATCTGCCAAAACCTGCATTTGCCCCCAACTCATTTCAGTTTCCGGGTCAAAAGGTTCGTAGGGAGAAGCCTCGGAGGTGGGGTAAAAATGTACTGTTTGCCATCCCATTGCCTCCAGTTGTGCGTAAACGCGTCCAGCTTCTTCCAGAGTGGCGCAAACCACAAACAAATCCTTACCCTGAGACTGCGCTAATGCCGAAGCCACTAGAGTCTTGGGCAGCCTGGGAATGCCATTTAACCGCAATTCTTGTTGTCGATTCAGCTTAGAAATAAATTCAGTGGTGAGCGGCGATCGGCCTAAGGCACGCACAATAGAAGAAAATGACATAAGTACTACTAGCGATGGGAGTCTTTGTGGGTGAGCAAATCTTGAGGCAGTTTATGTCAACTATTTTAAAAGTGTTAACAGCTTTCTTATTCTTGCGGTGGAAGAATAATGCACAGTGACTAATAAACTTAAGAACTATAACTACTACTTTGTATATAGTCAAAGTATTTATCGAAGCACCTTTAATACTAGATACTAGGGATTGAGCTACGTTTGCTCTGATAAGCGGCAATTTTAAACATGTCCTCCATCACTTTTGAAATTTTAATCATTTTGGTGCTAATTATTGCCAATGGCGTGTTTTCTATGTCTGAGATGGCGATTGTCTCGGCACGGAAAGTAAGGTTACAACAGCTTGCCAATCAAGGGGATGCCAAGGCGATGGCAGCATTGAAATTAGCGGAGTCTCCAAATCATTTCCTGTCAACTGTTCAAGTGGGTATTTCCCTAATCGGTATCCTAACTGGTGCTTTTGGAGGAGCAACAATTGCCAACCGACTGGCAGTCTATGTGCGACTTGTACCCTTTTTAGCACCTTATAGTGAACCGATATCTTTTGGAATAGTGGTTTTGATCATTACCTATTTGTCATTGATTGTTGGCGAATTAGTACCAAAACGTCTGGCATTAAACAACCCAGAAAGAATTGCATCTAATGTAGCTATTCCAATGCGTGCTTTATCGGCGATCGCTTCGCCAATGGTATATCTATTAAGTGCTTCGACAGATTTAATCTTACGAGTGCTGGGAATTACAGCTTCTACTGAGCCGCAAGTTACCGAAGAAGAAATTAAAATCTTAATCGAGCAAGGCACAGAGGCGGGAACCTTTGAGGAAGCTGAACAGGATATGGTGGAGCGAGTCTTTCGTTTAGGCGATCGCCCTGTCAGTTATTTAATGACACCCCGTCCTGATATTGTTTGGCTAGACTTAGACGACTCTGCCGAAGAAAACCGCCAAAAAATGGTTGATAGTGCTTATTCTCGGTATCCAGTTTGTCAGGGGGGACTTGACAATGTGCTGGGTGTTATCCCTGTCACCGACTTATTAGCCAGGAGTTTCCGAGGGGAACCACTAGATTTAACGATCGGATTGCGACAACCTGTATTTGTGCCAGAAAGCACCCGTGGCTTGAAAGTTTTGGAATTGTTCAAGCAAACCATCACTCACATGGCGTTGGTAGTGGATGAATACGGTGTAATTCAAGGATTAGTCACTCTCAACGACATCATGAGTGAAATCGTGGGTGACGTTCCTTCAACGGATGGACAAGATCAACCACAAGCTGTACAACGCGAAGATGGTTCCTGGCTTTTGGATGGGATGTTGCCTGTAGAGGAGTTTTTGGAACTTTTTGGGATGGAAGAGTGGGAATCTGAAGAACGCGGCAGTTATCAAACATTAGGCGGTTTTGTGATTACCCATTTAGGTCGTATTCCTGCCGCAGCAGATCATTTTGAATGGCAAAGTATGCGCATTGAAGTGATGGATATGGATGGTAATCGCGTTGATAAGGTGCTAGTCGTACCGAAGGCAGTTAAATCAGCAGATACGAAAAAAGCTGATTAGGATTGGGCATAGTAGTTCCGAGTTCCGAGTTCCGAGTTCCGAGTTCTGAGTAAATATAACTGAGATTTCCCACTTAGCACTCAGGACTCAGCACTCAGCACTCCCAAAGGGCATTGATAATTATTGTTTACTATTTCCTATACGCCATAATAGCCAATGCCCTATCTATGCAATTTATCAAGTGCGAGATAGACGTTTGACCTCTTCACCCGCCAACAACTGATGAGCTTGTTTCAGGAGTTGAGGGATTTTATCGGCGTGGGGATTACGGGCAAGAGATTTCCCTAAGTCTAATTCCTCTAGCCGGTCGGCTTTGTTGCCGGGAAACCAGTGGCCGCCATTGCCAAGCAGGTTGTAGCGCATTTTAGCGTAGTCTACTAAATCGTAGGCGATCGCTAAATTTCGCAGCCACAAAATCACCCGAATATTTACTTCACCAGGGGTTTGGTCAAAGGTTGGTAGATTTGTTTCCCAAGATTTGACCCAATCTTCTCCCAAAGTAGCGATCGCTTCTTCTTCCAATCTTGCTAAAATTGGCGGCAAAATTTCTGATGTTTGATCTAATAATTCTAAAGTCTTCAGGTGTTCATCAAAATCTTGTGGTTTTGCTGCTCCCAAGCTCAGGGTATGTACCTCTTGATGACTCAAACAAAACAAATCATTAAACACCATTGGATTCAACGGGGCGCAAAGATTTACTAATTTTTGCGGAGGCTCATACAACAAACCTCCCTTATTAGATGGACTAATAATAAATACCCCCATATCGTGGCGTTTAGCTGCTTCGATTGCCGCCCAATTCCATTGATTAATGTAGTACCAGTGCAGGTTCACGTAATCAAATTGATTAGTATTAATTGTCTGCACGATTATATCTGTCGAGCCGTGTGTGGAAAAGCCAATAAATCTAACTTTTCCCTCTGCTCGCAACTGCTGCGCTACTTCCAAACAGCCACCGGGACGGATGCTTTCATCTAACGACTCAGGATGATTAATGCCGTGCAACCCTAAAAGGTCAACATAATCTAGCTGGAGATTTTTCAAGGATTGTTCAAATGTCTTCCGAAATTCTTTCGCATCTGCCTTTGGATTGATTTTTGTCTGAACAATCAACTTTTCGCGAGGAAACTTGGGCAATATTCTCCCCAATTGCATTTCAGAAGTGCCATAACCACGGGCAGTTTCAATATGATTAATCCCAACCTCGACTGCCTTTCTAATAGTCGCTTCCAGATTTGCCTGGTTATCAGCAGGAATTTCATGATTGGGAACATCCTCCCATTTGAACTGATATCTCATGCCACCGCAGGAAAACACTGGCATCTGTAATTCTGTGCGTCCAAATCTTCTATATAGCATCAGTAGATTGTGAATTGCTTACCAACTTAAGAATTACCTCTGTTCAATTTGTAACACTAAATAAGTGGGCAAGAACAAATCAAACTATGTTATGGCGGTTTTCAGTTGAGTAAGGTACAAGAATCCAGATTCCATCTCCTTTTTGCAAGTGGGAGGCGACTATGATGTACCTTATGTGATTAGTAAATATTGTATGCGAGCTAAAATTATTGGGCTTACGCACACTCTCCGATTATTGATGTCTTCTCTGCGAGACGCTACCCCTTGGCGTAAGCCGACGCAGCAAAAGGCAGTTCGATAAATTAAGCTTAATTAGCAACTTTTGCGTAAGTATTATTTGCGTAAGTATTGAATTAATTAAATTTGACCATAGATGGAGTTTTCATACAAGCAGAGAAAAACTAAAATTGGGCTTCAAAGCCTCCCCACCCGTGGGAGAGAAGTAAAAAGCAATGCCAAAAAAAGAGAAATTAAAACTTAATTTTCTAATATTATTAACTCAGGCGCTCATCTATAGAAAGCTCTAAATTTTTAGCGATTAACCGGATGCTAGGCTCTTGGAAAATACTAATGTGATCCCCAGGGATTTCATGTATCTCCAATTCTCCACCCGCCAACTTAGTCCAACCTAGTTCAGGCTCATCCTGAAAACGCCTATCACTAGCCATCAAAAGAGTTATTCGACCCAAGTAAGATTGCGGTATATACTTTGTTGCATATTCTTTTACAAGTTTAAAGTATGCCGCTCGGCTAACTAGATATTGGAGTTTTTTAATTCTAATAAATTTATTTTTCAGCGCGATGTTACCATATTTTTCTGACAACCGTTCTATGCCATATTTTAGAAGATAGGCAGGCCCAATTTTTAAAAGTTGATTCAAGTTGTATGATAGGCTCTTGAATACAGAAGCTTTTTTAATTGTACTTGGTACATAAGAATCAAACAAAGCTAGTAAAGCTATTTGCTGACCTTGTGATGACAATTGTTGAGCCATTTCAAATGCTATAACTCCTCCAAAAGAATGACCACCCAAAAGATAAGGACCTTCAGGTTGGAGAGTTCTTATTTCATTGATGTAGCACGATGCTAGTTCCTCTATTCCATTGAATCTAATTGGCATTCCCTGTCCATCCTGTGATATTAGGGCATAAACAGGTTGTTCTGAATCTAAATAAGGAACTAGAGACTGATATAAGCTAAAACCTTGACATAAAAATAAAGGTGGCTTAGAACCATTAGCTTTAATTG
>NZ_JADEXF010000388.1 GCF_015207245.1 Nostoc cf. edaphicum LEGE 07299 | reverse complement strand
AATTAGATAAGTTAGTTGTTTTTATTTGTGCATCTGGATTAAATTTTAATCCGGCTATGTCCTTAGCTTCTGAACTAAAAGTTCCTTCTCATACTTCAACCAAAATATTAGCCTCTCAAGCGGCTAATATTAATAATAATTTAATTATTCAACCTCTTCACCTAGAGATTAGCCTTCGCAACCGTCGAGTAACCCTATATCGAGGCAAAAACCGAATTAAAAGTTATCCCATAGCAGTAGGCCGCCAAAACTGGGAAACCCCAATTGGTAATTTCCGAGTGCGTACAATGTTAGAAAACCCTACTTGGATAAACCCTTTTACAGGTAAAGCTATCCCAGGAGGAGACCCTGAAAACCCACTTGGCAAATACTGGATTGGATTTTGGACAAACGGTAAAAATTGGGTTGGCTTTCACGGTACCCCTAATCCTGATTCAGTAGGTAAGGCTGCCTCACACGGTTGTATTCGGATGTACAACAACGATGTTAGAGAATTATTTTATCAGGTTAATATGGGAACACCAGTTACTGTGGTGCGATAGCTGATATAGGGTTATGACGAAAGTCTTAGTCGAGGGTAGCTAGTTATTAACCCAAGTGGCGGCTTTTCATTTTAATCCAAAATCTAAAATTGTTCGGTCATTACAAATTACGGATTAGTATTATTTCTCGCAAGACAAACTTGTTCATAGCTTTTACCAGCAATATCCCAAGTGAATTCTGTTTCTACCAGTTGTCTGCCATTGTAAGACAATTCTGAACGCAGATGTGGACGATCGAATAGTTGACTAATAGCGGTGACGTACTCTGCTGGTTTATTGGCTCGTAATGCCCGTAATGGATGACTAGCACCATCTACAGCTAACCCCTCTAAGCCGCGATCGCTGGCTACTACAGGTATACCAGCTGCCATTGCTTCTAAAGTTTTATTTTTAATACCAAACCCAGTCCGCATCGGTACAACGCAGATGGTGGCTTGATGTAAATATTCTGCCATCGAAGGTACACGCCCCAGCACATTAATTCCTGGTTTTTTATCAAGTGCTAAAACTTCTGCCACTGGGTGAGAACCGACAATATCAAAAGTTGTATTGGGATAGAATTTTTGGATTTCTGGCAAGACTTCGTTGCTGAAAAAACAGACAGCATCAATATTTGCTAAATTATCCATTGCACCAATAAAAATCAGGCGATGTCCTCCAGGATCGGTGGTACGCTTGGGGAAAGAAACTAAATCTACGCCATTGGGAATAACTGTAATTTCGCTATTGGGATTAAATTCTTGTAGTTGAATTTTATCTTCTGCTGTTGTCGCCACAATTGCCGAAAATTTAGCGCAGTAGTTTTGTTCATAACGCCACAAAAGAGGCAGATTAATTTTGTCTCTGAGTGAATTTTCTGAAATGCCTGTTGCTAATTGGTTATGACAGCTAGCATAAACAGAACTATGAACATTAACGATGGTTTTTAGCTGTTTCTGAAAATGCGATCGCACATAAATTTCATTGACGCTATGTTCGCAAGTAATTACATCACATTTTCCTGCTTCCACCCAGTTATCAACCCATGTTTGCATTTCAACTGAGTAGCGGTTAAGTACACTTGGCGGTGTTCCCTGCTGCAAAAATCTACCAAATCGCTCTATTTTCTTCAATATTCCGGTATTTCGAGAATCTGGCGGGCGTTCAAAAATAGCTAAATGATCCACACAATCACGTAATCCTGCTACTTCTGCGTCTGTAACATCACCCTCACGTTGAGTCACGAGGGTGACAGTATGACCTTGACTCAAGTACTTGAGTAAATTAAATGTCCTAACTTGGGTTCCTCCGCGCGTTGGTGGGTAGGGAAAGGTGGAAGATAGCATTAAAATGTTCATACGAGCGATCGCTTTGCAACTAAAGTATTTTTACGTTCGTTTTCAAAAGTTTTTGGTTTAGCCAAAACAGGAAGGTACAGCCAAAGTCAATTCTAAAGGGTGTGATCGCATCGGAATTTTAATCATAAACTCTGTTCCCTGACCGGGTGCTGAAATACACGTTATCTGACCACCATGCTTAGAGACAATAATTTCCTGGCTAATCGACAAGCCTAAACCCGTGCCTCTACCTACGGGTTTTGTCGTAAAGAAGGGGTCGAATAGGCGATCGCGTACTTCCTCTGTCATACCGGGGCCAGTATCGCCAATCCTAATAGTCACAAACTCATTGTCAGTGACTTCGGTGCGAATCCGAATCGTGCTGCGGCAAAAGTAAATTTCTTGGGGCGATCGCTCTTTATCATACTCCTCCAAAGCATCAATTGCATTCGCCAATAGATTCATAAACACTTGATTGAGTTGTCCTGCATAACACTCCACAAGGGGTAGGTGGCCATACTCTTTAACGAGTTGAATTCCTAGTTGGTTAGAGCTTAACGATCGCAAGGCTTCGATCTGACTGCTTGGAAGCTCGATAAATAACGGTATTCACACCTTCATGCAGAGCTTCAATAAAGTTGTAACCGGGAAGGACAGGTATCATTTTTCTAAGCCTAAGTAGTACGATGAACTGGGCATGATGCTAATGAACGTTATCCACAACTGTCAAATAAAAGGACAATCAGGTGCTTTCTTTAGCATTCCCAGCCAGCCCAAAATTTCTCTAAGGCTAAATAAAGCTCAACATTTGGAAATGTAAGCTTGGGTTAAAGGTTATTGGTCTTTCAAGACGCGATAAATCGCGTCTCTACATCTGGGTTTTGTTGCTCATTCTGAACTGTATAGACGCTGCACTATCTGCTTTTCGGTCAGAATACCCAACTGAATTCTGACTTCTGAATTCTGTATTAGACCTCTTGCACAAATGCAAAATTCGCCCACCCTGCGGGATCTTGCTACATCCCCCAACCCCTTCTCCCAAAATTGGGAGAAGGGGAGCCAATTTCAAAGTCCCTCTCCCAAGCTTGGGAGAGGGATTTAGGGTGAGGGTTTTTGATTCATACAAGAAGTCTAAAGATTAAAGCATAATCAAACCCAGTCGCACACCCACAGCAACAGCCTCAGTGCGGCTAGAGACAGTGAGCTTTTGAAAAATGGATGAGAGATGAAATTTGACGGTATGCTCAGAAATATGTAAACGTTTTGCGATCGCTTTATTTCCCAACCCCGATCCAAGCATTCCTAAAACCTCTATCTCCCGTGGTGTCAAGCTTTGTACGGGATTCGTTACCACTTTTTCGCGGATTGACAGTAATTCTACAGCATCCGGGTGCAGCACTAGCAAACCAAAAGCGATCGCTTCCACAGCCGCAACAATTTCTGACTCTGTACTAGTACTGGGCAATATTCCCCGGATACCAGAACGTAAGGCTGTCTCTAAGTCGATGCTGTCGAGTTCTTCAACAATGACGATTGTTGCTAATGGATATTGCTGTTCTTGAATAACCAGCAATTTTTCCCATACCGCTTGTTGAAAATTCCCGCTCAAATCTACCAGCACCACATCCGCCTGTAATTGGCCAACTTCAATCGCCAAGACATCCAAATCGGATGCACTCCCCACAACTGTCAACCGAGGATTGGTAGTTACCACAGTTGATAACCCTGCTCGCACCACAGGGGAAGTAGCAACTACCATCACTCGGATCATGTCGCCTCCACAGCAGTTTTATCGGACTGCACGGCAACATAAATCACGAATTGCTGCCTACCGCGTAGGAGTTGTAGCGGCACAGATCCTTTATTTTCATGGAGATATTTGGTTAAGTCATTCATGCTAGTGAATAATCGCCCCGAAACTCCAATTAAAACATCGCCGATTTGTATACCAGCATTTTCTGCCGCACTGTTAGGTAAAATTGACAGCACCAATAAACCCAAGTTACGCCTACTTAAAAGCACAGGTTGCAGTGTAACTCCCAACTGCGGACGACTATTTCCCTGTAAAAAACGCTCAACGGTGTTGCTGGGAACTGCCACAGCCAAACCATTAACAATCATCGTATTAATTCCCACGACAAGGCCTTGACAATCGGCAAGTGGCCCCCCAGAGTTTCCAGGATATAACTGCAAATCAGCCATAACTGCTCGTGGATTATTTGCATGGATAATTCCAGTTGTCACAGCGCCACTGTCAGCAAAGGGATTACCCACCGCTAAAACTAATTCACCTACTCGTAGCGCTTCAGAATTGCCGATAGTTGCAGCAGTTAAATCAGTGGCAACAATTTTCAGAGCTGCTAAATCCTGCTGTGGATCGAATTGTGTGCGCACCGCATCAAATACCCTTCCGTCTGCCAATTCCACAGTTGCACGGTTGCTGGTTGCCACATGGGCATTAGTGATAATTAGTCCGTCAGGTTGCCAAATTACACCAGAACCGACTCCTAGAGAGCCGCTTTTTACTTTGACAGTGCGATCGCGTAATTTAGCAGCTACCTCTGTCAGTTCAGCAGCGATGTTAGTTAATGTTGTGTTTGCCATGTTATACAATTTATCCGCACGTCAAAATAGAATCAGTAAAACGTTCAAGCAAAAAGGTCAAAGTTCCGAGTTCAGAAGCTCAACGTTCGAGCAAAAAGGTGGAAGTTTCGAGTTCAGAAGCTCAACATTCGAGCAAAAAGGTGGAAGTTTCGAGTTCAGAAGCTCAACGTTCAAGCAAAAAAGTGGAAGTTCCAAGTTCAGAAGCTCAACGTTCAAGCAAAAAGGTGGAAGTTCCGAGTTCAGAAGCTCAACGTTCAAGCAAAAAGGTGGAAGTTCCGAGTTCAGAAGCTCAACGTTCGAGCAAAAAGGTGGAAGTTTCGAGTTCAGAAGCTCGAATGAATAGAAAATTTAGATAAATCTTGATAGAGCTAGTTAAACC
>NZ_JADEXF010000387.1 GCF_015207245.1 Nostoc cf. edaphicum LEGE 07299 | reverse complement strand
CTATATTACTCGTTCTTGTCAATGCATAACTCTTAGTAGCTAAGGATTACAAATTTTGAATTATTGGAGCTTGCGATCGGCTTCAGCAAAAAAATGTAACTTTGCTGCGCTTGTTTATATTTAAATATCTAATTTTAAAAGCAATAGTTATAAGCAAAATCTATGTAAAGTTTTCTATACTTGACATTAAAGAAACTATATGTTAGGTATAGATATTTGGGATTGAGTAAATCAACTCTCAATGTAAGCAGTGAACTGTTTGTAATAAATCCCAAAAAGGCTGGTGAACTAAAGCTCCTCAGTACACTAGCCAGATAAGAGTAGTCAATAGTTAACAATTAGCCCATCAACTCAAGTCATAGCTTCAGGATGTCTATAATCTGTTATACAGGCATCCAAAAGCTTTGCCTGTGCTAAAATCAGCATACCGGCACGACCGCAGATGATGGGATAAAGCCATGTTTGAGCGCTTCACAGAAAAAGCCATTAAGGTAATCATGCTGGCCCAAGAAGAGGCCCGCCGTTTAGGTCACAACTTTGTTGGAACCGAGCAGATCCTCCTGGGTCTGATTGGCGAAGGCACTGGAGTGGCTGCCAAGGTGCTGAAATCAATGGGCGTCAATCTCAAAGATGCCCGAATTGAAGTTGAAAAAATTATAGGACGGGGATCAGGCTTTGTTGCTGTGGAAATTCCGTTTACGCCACGGGCAAAGCGAGTTTTAGAACTCTCCTTGGAAGAAGCACGCCAACTGGGGCATAACTACATTGGCACCGAGCATCTGCTGTTGGGCCTAATCCGCGAAGGGGAAGGCGTCGCAGCCAGGGTGCTAGAAAACCTCGGTGTGGATCTATCTAAGGTAAGAACCCAAGTCATCCGCATGTTGGGAGAAACTGCCGAAGTTTCACCAGGCGGTTCATCCGGGCGCACAAAAACCCCGACTCTGGATGAATTTGGCTCAAACCTAACCCAGATGGCAGTAGACAATAAGCTCGATCCAGTGGTGGGACGGGCTAAAGAAATTGAGCGGGTGATTCAGATATTGGGTCGCCGAACAAAAAATAACCCAGTGCTGATTGGGGAACCAGGGGTTGGTAAAACAGCGATCGCTGAAGGTTTAGCTTCACGCATTGCCACCAAAGATGTCCCTGACATCCTCGAAGATAAACGCGTTGTCACACTGGATATTGGTTTGCTCGTAGCAGGAACCAAATACCGGGGTGAATTTGAAGAACGCTTGAAAAAAATCATGGATGAAATCCGCTCGGCGGGTAATGTCATTCTCGTGATTGATGAGGTACACACCTTAATTGGTGCGGGTGCAGCAGAAGGTGCGATTGACGCAGCAAATATCCTCAAGCCAGCTTTGGCCAGAGGCGAGTTGCAGTGCATCGGTGCTACAACCCTAGATGAATACCGGAAGCACATCGAGCGAGATGCAGCGCTAGAGCGACGTTTCCAACCAGTAATGGTTGGCGAACCTACAGTTGATGAAACAATTGAAATTTTATATGGTTTGCGCGAACGCTACGAGCAACACCACAAACTGAAAATCTCCGACGAAGCATTGGTAGCGGCGGCGAAATTATCAGACCGTTACATTAGCGATCGCTACCTCCCAGATAAAGCCATCGATTTGGTTGATGAAGCTGGTTCTAGAGTGCGCTTGATTAACTCCCAACTGCCACCCGCAGCCAAAGAGTTAGACAAAGAACTGCGTCAGATATTAAAAGAAAAAGATGACGCGGTGCGCTCTCAAGACTTTGACAAAGCTGGAGAATTGCGCGATCGCGAAATGGAAATCAAAGCCGAAATCCGGGCGATAGCTCAAAGCAAGACCAATGCAACAGGCACAGAAGGTGAAGAACCTGTAGTTACAGAAGAAGACATTGCTCACATTGTCGCTTCCTGGACTGGGGTACCGGTGAACAAACTCACCGAATCTGAATCTGAAAAGCTGCTGCACATGGAAGACACCTTGCACCAGCGTTTAATTGGTCAAGACGAAGCTGTGAAAGCAGTTTCACGAGCAATTCGCCGCGCTCGTGTCGGTTTGAAGAATCCCAATCGACCCATTGCTAGCTTTGTCTTCTCTGGGCCTACTGGTGTAGGTAAAACCGAGTTGGCGAAGTCCCTAGCTGCTTACTTCTTCGGTTCTGAAGAAGCGATGATCCGCTTAGATATGTCCGAATACATGGAGCGTCACACCGTCAGCAAGCTGATTGGTTCCCCTCCAGGTTATGTTGGTTATAACGAAGGTGGTCAGCTGACCGAAGCCGTGCGGCGGCGTCCTTACACCGTGGTGTTGTTCGATGAAATCGAAAAAGCCCACCCCGATGTATTCAACATGCTGCTGCAAATTTTGGAAGACGGACGGTTAACTGATGCCAAAGGTCGCACGGTGGACTTCAAAAACACCTTGCTGATTTTAACTTCCAATATTGGTTCTAAGGTAATTGAAAAAGGCGGTAGCGGTATCGGCTTTGAATTCTCCGAAGATGCCAGCGAGTCAACTTACAACCGGATTCGCTCCTTGGTGAACGAAGAACTCAAGCAGTACTTCCGTCCAGAGTTCCTCAACCGACTCGATGAAATCATCGTCTTCCGTCAGTTGAGCAAGCCTGAAGTCACCCAAATCGCCGAAATTATGCTCAAGGAAGTATTTGGTCGCCTGACAGAAAAAGGTATCACCTTAGAAGTCACAGACCGCTTCAAGGATCGTTTGATCCAAGAAGGTTACAGTCCCAGCTACGGCGCAAGGCCATTACGTCGGGCAATTATGCGTCTGTTAGAAGATAGCCTAGCAGAAGAAATTCTGTCTGGTCGCATCAAGGATGGCGATACAGCCCTTGTTGATGTGGATGAAAATGGCGTTGTGCAAGTTAGTTCTCAACAGCGTCGGGAATTGTTACCCCAAGGTGTTGAGTAAGATTTAGGGTTTGGGATTTAATTCTCAAATAGAAAATTAGAAAACGGTAGAGCAACAAGCGCTCTACCGTTTTTTATTGTCAATATATACAAATCAAGGCTGATAAGCTGTTTCACATTTAACTTGCATAATTAAAGCGTATAAGATGCCCATGCTACAAGACTTCATAAAATTTGACTATGCAAATTAGATAAGTTTTAGCAGATCATAACACCAATGCTGGACATTTAACGATACCGATTGTTATGCTATATTTGATACAAAAATCATAAGTTTTGGTAAGTATGTGCTAGGTGTAATAACTTCTTATGAAAAAATTAAGGAAAATATCTACTTTTCCAGTAATATTACTACTATTTGTATTGCAAACAGCTTGTAGTCGTCTTTCTTCACAACAATTAGATAGTGGTATACAAAAATCACCTGACCATAGAAATCAGTCTCATGATCCCACAACACAAATTAGTAGTGAGCCTAGTGAATCAAGGCAGAATTCACAGCAAGAATATAGTTATGATTCTGAAGAAGTAAATGAAGCATCCAATATTTCGGAGCTACCAGGAAATTGGACACTATTAGCAAATAATGATACAGAGCAGGCTGAATTTTGGGTTGAAGTTGATTCAATTAAACGAAGTGGAAGTACAGTAATAGTGAAGACTTTGTTTAAAAATCCTCAACAAAGATATACGCAACTTTTAAGATTTGACTGTGAGTTTTATATAGTTCGATTGCTTGCGACAAATGGAGAGCAACCCGATCCATATCATCAGCCTGAAGCATATGCATCGATTGGAGAGAAAATTCAGCCTGGAACTTTTGTTGACAAGCTTTATCAATCTGTTTGTCGAAAGTAGATTCACAGTAGAAGGTCTACTAGTGGATATGGATGTTAGTTTGCCGACGCAAAAATTCTTAGAGGGTATAGATTAATAAGTATGCGGCTAATAAACGTTTACTTGAAGCTAGTATAGTATAAATTTTTAGTTTTTATTAGGAAAATTATCAAAATGTACAAAATGGAAATAAAGACTTTAGAACTTTTCAATTACAAAGCATATGAATTAGGCCAATCGAGTTTCAATGCTTTTTTGCTAAACTCAGAACCTAAGATAACTATAGGTTCTGGAAGGTTGAATCAAGAAGATTTTCCGAGTAAAGACTCTATCAACGCTTGTGTTTTAACTATTCGGCTTTTTATGCAGGATAACGAGCGTATTTCTCTGAGAAAAGTTAAGCGCATATATGAAGATTTGCCAATAAATACTGAGAAAAAAGCACGTTTTGATAAGCTACGAAATAAATTTAATGATTTTTTAGATAGTAAATCTCTCTGTCAAAGAAATATCATTATTATTATTGGTGAAGCTGGAACTAACACGCCAACCAACAGAGATATTTTAGAAGCTTTTATATATGGTGAGTATGCACATTTTACTCAAAGAGAAAAATACGAAATGCTCACGAAACAACCATTTGATGAACTTTTTACAGGGATGGAGTTTATTATGATTTTGAGGAAAATGATACAAACAATTTTGGATGTCTCTGATGTCAACCAAGAAGTTATCTCTGATTTCAGAAAAACAGCCACACTCACTCAATAATATTGATTTTTCTCTTAGTCAACCTGAATAGCGTACTTGAAAGCAACACGTAACGCACATAATTTTTACCTTAAAGTTGTCGGGAAATAGTGACTAAAATCGCTGAAAGGCTTAGGGGGTCTAGGTTTAAAGAATTTTAGTCAGAAATCAATAAAAAGCTTGCCACAAGCAGATTTCAAGGATTTTTGAGTTTATTACCCAACAAGTCTCTTGAGATAGAATCAACATAAGTCAGCAATTATTGTTAATTTATGGAAGTGTCAAAATCTACTCTTCAGATAGAGAATACACAGCTAGAAACGATAGAAACA
>NZ_JADEXF010000386.1 GCF_015207245.1 Nostoc cf. edaphicum LEGE 07299 | reverse complement strand
TCTATAGTTGCAGCAACAGGAAAAGCAATAACGCACAAAAAAGCTGTCACCAGAACCAAGAGCATGAAAACAGGGAACTTATAGATTTTAAAGAGATGAATCAACCATATATGAAATCCGTCACATATCCGTTGCCAGTGATTGTTTTTATGAATCTTGGGTTTCATCGGAATTTTTCCCTTGAATCTTGGAGTAACGAATTATTGACCACAAGACATGGCAGAGGGAATAAAAAGGGTTTATCATCATCAGTTTCAAACCTATTTTTTATTTATTAAGCCAAGATTATGCGACAACTGCCGCATAATCTTTGTCTTTGATCGCATTACTGGCAAAGCATCCTTAAAGGCGATCGCAGCAACTATTTTTAACTTTTATCCACTGAATAATATCATTTTCAGGAAATACCAGGTTCATCAGCAGTTTTGATCTCTTTTAAAATTCGTTCTACTTGGTTAGCTTTTTCACCTCTATTCTGTTCTTTGAAAATATTTAAAGCTTTTTCTAAAGAAGATAGCGCCTCGTCTTTTTTATTAGTTTGCCACAATGCTAGTGCAAAATTAGTTAGCCCTTCGCCATAATTAGGATTAATTTCCAGAGCTTTTTTATATTCAGTAATGGCTTCTTCCCAGCGACTTTGGCTTGCATAAACTATACCGATCGCATTGTAAGCTAGAGCGTATTTTGGCTGGAGGCGAATAGCTTCTCGAAAGGAGCTAATTGCATCTTCTGGTTTCTTTTGCCGAAAAAGTACATTTCCCAGTTGAAAGTGTCCGAACGAATCTTCTGGGAATTTTTTAATTAATTTGCGTAAATTTTCCTCTGCACCTGTTAAGTCTCCCTGGCTAAATAAACCATTGGCTTGTTGCAGGAGTTGCGATCGCTCTGGCGTCCCTGTGTCTGAAAATTGTGCTAGTTTTTGTGGTTGTCTCTGTGCATACTGTTCAGGCGAATGCAAAGAAACTTGTCCAGGAACCGCTAAGACTAATGGTGATATCCCCATTACACTGATAATACTCAGCATCATGCAGCTGATAGGTTGAACAAATGCTGGTTTGGGTTTGCGCTTCACCTTCATCGCCCTGAATGCCTCAATAATGTTCTAATCTTTATGATAAATTGGCCCGCGTTAGCGCGTAATGCATCACAAGAGAGACGATAAGGGCGCATAATATGTGCCCTTATTAAGCTCATTGGCAATTATTTACACACCTTCTCGTAACTTATCCAACACACTCCGATCTTCTAATGTTGAAGTATCTCCAGATACTTCTTGCCCAGCAGCTAGATTCCGCAATAAGCGCCGCATAATCTTACCCGATCGCGTTTTCGGCAAAGAGTCCGTAAAGCGAATTTCTCCGGGACGAGCGATCGCACCTATTTCTTTGACAACGTGCAGTTTGAGTTCTTTACTTAGTTCTTCACTTCCCTGATAAGTGCCTTCTAAAGTCACAAAAGCAACTACTTCTTCACCTTTGAGTTCATCAGGTTTACCCACTACCGCCGCTTCTGCAACTGCTGGATGCGAAACTAAAGCTGATTCTACTTCCATTGTACCAAGGCGATGTCCTGAGACATTCAATACGTCATCTACCCGACCCATTACCCAAAAGTAGCCGTCTTCATCTTGTCTTGCACCATCACCAGCAAAATAAGTATAGTTACCATCTTGGGGTGGAATGTGTTCCCAGTAGGTGCGGCGGAAGCGTTCTGGATCGCCGTAGACTGTCCGCATCATTCCTGGCCAAGGATGGCGCACTGCTAGATAACCGCCTTCGTTATTGGGTACGGTGTTTCCTTCCAAATCGACGACATCTGCAATAATTCCGGGGAAGGGAAGAGTTGCGGAACCGGGTTTGGTGGGAATTGCCCCTGGTAGC
Organism: Nostoc cf. edaphicum LEGE 07299; assembly: GCF_015207245.1. Classification (GTDB taxonomy): domain Bacteria; phylum Cyanobacteriota; class Cyanobacteriia; order Cyanobacteriales; family Nostocaceae; genus Nostoc; species Nostoc edaphicum_B. The sequence continues at coordinate 2,967 of NZ_JADEXF010000386.1, read as the reverse complement.
GGTGTAATCATGATACCGCCTGTTTCCGTTTGCCACCAAGTATCAACAATTGGACAGCGTTCCCCACCAATTACTTTGTGATACCACATCCAAGCTTCTGGGTTAATTGGTTCGCCGACGCTTCCCAGCAAACGCAACGAAGACAGGTTTCGCGCGTTGGGATGTTGTTCACCCATCTTAATAAATGCCCGAATTGCCGTAGGTGCGGTATAAAAAATATTGACGCCGTATTTTTCAATTACATCCCAGAAACAACCAGGATTAGAAGTACGGGGCGCGCCTTCATACATCACCGTGGTTGCACCGTTGGAAAGAGGGCCGTAGACAATGTAGCTATGTCCCGTAATCCAACCTACATCGGCGGTACACCAATATACATCTGTGTCTTGGAGGTCAAAGATCCACTTGGTGGTGATATGGGTATACAAATTATAACCAGCAGTTGTATGCACAACACCCTTCGGTTTGCCCGTGCTGCCAGAAGTGTAGAGAACAAACAGCATATCTTCGCTGTCCATTGGTTCGGCGGGACAATCTGCTGATACTCCTTTTTGCAAATCATGCCACCAATGATCGCGTCCGCCCAACTGCATATAAGTTTCTTGTCCGGTACGCTTGACAACGAGGACATTTTCTACACTGGGAACAGCACCATCAGCTAAGGCTTTATCTACCTGTTCTTTGAGAGGAACGATCGCATCTTTGCGCCAACCACCATCAGCCGTGATTACTAGTTTAGCTGTAGCATCAATTAAGCGATCGCGCAAAGCTTCGGCACTAAAACCACCAAATACTACGCCGTGGGGTGCGCCAATTCGGGCACAGGCTAACATAGCGATCGCAGCTTCGGGAATCATCGGCATATAAATACCAACGCGATCGCCTTTTTTTACGCCCAGTTGCTTCAATACATTGGCGAACTGGCAAACTTCCCGGTGCAGTTGGGCGTAGGTAAGGGTACGCGAATCACCTGGTTCTCCTTCCCAAATCAATGCTGCCTTATTTTTGCGCCAGGTAGTGAGATGTCTGTCAAGGCAGTTGTAAGAAATATTCATCTTACCGCCAACGAACCACTTCGCAAAAGGCGGTTGCCAATCTAATACTGTATCCCATTTTTGGAACCATTCTAATTCTGTTCCAGCCAAATCTGCCCAAAATTGCTGCGGATCGGCTTTGGCTTTGTCGTAGAGACGCTGATAGTCGTCCAGGCTTTTGATATGGGCATTCTGCGAGAATTCCGAGGCAGGATGAAATAGGCGATTCTCTTGTAGGATTGATTCTATAGTTGGTTGAGACATGGTTAGTTATGAGTGCGATCGCTATTGTGATTAAAAACTATTCTTAGCCCAGTTGTGCTAGACAGTGTTTAGATTTTCGTTAAGCTAGATAGGAATTGCCGAGTTACTTAGTTTACATTGATTTTCATCTAGCAAAAGCAAGCGATCAAGAAAGTTAAAAAGGTTACATTGCAACCTATCTACCGCCAATGTTGCAAAATATAAGTAGTCTTGACAAGTAAAGCCTGAAATTATGACGCTCACTGTTGAAGCTAGCAGCTTATCTCTCAACGATGTTCATCGCTTTCTCAAACTAGAAGAACTTTCAGATGGTTCATTCACAGACTTCTTAAATTTAGAACCGTTGACAGAGTTTGAACAGGAAGATTTATTGCGAATTAAAAACGACTTCCGTCGTTATCTCAAGCTTGGTAAAATTTCTGAAGGTTTGGTTAAATTTATAACGATCGCACCCTTGATGCGGTTAGCTGGGTTTTACGATGTGCCGATTCGGTTGACAATGGAAGATAGCATTGCGATCGCAGTCGAAGATGAAGATAAAAGAATTACCGGACGGATGGATATTTTAGCAATCAACAGTCCTCAAAGTAATATTGCGCCGCCATTTTGGGTTCTAGTGATTGAAACAAAAAATAGTTCGGTCAATGTGATTGAGGGTTTACCTCAATTACTCACTTATGCTTTTAAGAGTTTAGAGCAGCAGTCATCAGTTTGGGGTTTGGTAACTAACGGACAGCTTTATCAATTTGTTTATTTAAGACGTGAAGTTCAGCCAATTTATCAGTTGATGCCATTATTAAATCTGACTGAATCTCCCGGTGCAATTAAGTTGTTACAAGTTCTTAAAAGCATCTGCAAGTTACCAAATTTTCAGTAAAATGAACGTATAATCGTGGGGCGATCGCTGATGTCTGAACCTGCTACCCTAGAAATCATTTCTGATAATATTTCAGAAGACGAAATTCTTTTTCCTCCTGGCGATATACTGAGTGACGAACCACCCTTGGAAAGTGACCTACACCGCGACCAAATCGATTTGCTGATTCGCATCCTGAAATTGTGGTGGCGAGATAGGCAAGATTTTTATGCTTCTGGCAATTTGACGATTTATTACAGTCCTAACCAGAAAAAATCAGAATATTTTCGTGGCCCAGACTTTTTTGTAGTTTTGGGAACTCAGAAAAAAGACCGTAAGAGTTGGGTAGTTTGGCAAGAAGACGGCAAATATCCGAATGTGATTGTGGAAATTTTGTCAAGTTCAACGACAGCAGTTGATAAAGGTTTAAAAAAACAAGTTTACCAAGATACCTTCCGTACACCAGATTATTTCTGGTTTGACCCTGTAACAATGGAACTTGAGGGGTTTCATCTAGTTGATGGTAAGTATCAAGAAATCCAAGTAACCACTGATGGAAGTTTGTGGAGTCAGCAGTTAGAACTTTATTTGGGAGTTTATGAAGGTAAATTAAGATTCTTCACTACTGAAAATGAATTGATACTATCATCAGAGGAGTTAGCTGAACAAGAACGTTTACGTGCCCAGCAGGCAGAAGTACGCGCCCAACAAGCAGAAAAACGTGCCCAACAAGCAGAGCAAGAAATTGCTCGACTGCGGGAGGGTTTACGTACACAGGGCATCGACCTAGAGAATATTTAATGACATCAGGAA
>NZ_JADEXF010000385.1 GCF_015207245.1 Nostoc cf. edaphicum LEGE 07299 | reverse complement strand
TCATTGTTTCTTCAGGTACGACCAAGTAGTGTGATTGAGTGTAAACGGATAAATGAAGTTAGATAAATTGTTTCAAAGTTTTCTGCTGTCAGGTGCGGTTGTTCTTTTTATCAGCAATCCTGCGATATCTGAAGAAGTACAAGAAGATGTTGAAGGCGAATCTTTTACCCAGGCGACAGGGAAATCTGCATTAAATGAGAAAGTTGCAGTTAAAGATAAAGAATTTGCGATGCCTGTGGTGGACATAGCCATTGCCCAATCCCCAGTTGATCCCCTTCGTTCCAGAAAACCCCAACTTAAAGAGTCTCAAATCGCAAGTTCACCGCAAAGAGCAAAGTCGGGTGAAGCAAGTAAAAACATTCCCCAACTAAGCGAAATCGAACTTCCCGCTACTAGCGCAATCATGCTGGTACAGACACCAACACCAACTACTCCCCCTAATCCAGAACAACGAAGTGGGGATCAAGTTGTACCAATTACAGGAGTTAAGGCAAATCCCACAGACAAAGGGGTAGAGGTGATTTTAGAGACCCCTCTTGGGACTCAACTGCAAGTCACAAATCGCAGTGCTGAGAATAACTTTATCGCTGATATTCCTAATGCTCAATTGCGTTTACCCAATGGTGATAGTTTCACATTCCGTTCCCAAAAACCAGTTACAGGAATTACTGAGATAACTGTGATAAATCTGGATGCCAATACTATCCGAATGACAGTAGCAGGTGAGGTGGCATTGCCCGTTGTGGAGTTATTTGATGATAATGCAGGGCTGGTTTTTGGGATAAATTCTGCTGCAACAGCGACGCAGCCACCGCAGCTACCCGAAACACCACAAGTACAGCAGCCAGCAAGTGAGACGCCGCAAGAGCAACCAGCAGCGCAGCCGGATGAGCCGATTGAGTTGGTGGTGACAGGTGAGCAAGATGGGTATCGCGTAACGAATACTACGACTGGGACAAGAACCGATACACCTTTGCGTGACATTCCCCAATCGATTCAGGTAGTGCCTCAAGAAGTGTTGCGCGATCAAAATGTGACTCGCTTAGAAGATGCGGTTAGAAATGTCCCTGGTGTTAATCAGAGCTTTAACTTTGGGCCAATTGCTGCTTTTACCATTCGCGGATTCACCGTAACAGAAACGAATGTTCTCAGAGATGGACTGATTGACGTATTGGCTGGACAAGTGACTGAACTTTCCAGTATTGAGCGAGTCGAAGTTCTCAAAGGGCCTGCATCAGTGCTATTTGGTTTAGGTAGTCCAGGGGGAAGTATCAACCTAGTATCTAAACGTCCCTTAAGCGAACCCTTTTATGCTATTGACGCAACCCTTGGAACTTATAGTTATTATCGAGGTGCGATTGATTTCTCAGGGCCGTTAGATGACTCGAAGACGGCTTTATATCGTCTCAACGTAGCCTATAGAAATTCAGATAGTTTTGCTGATTTCTTTAATGGTGGTGAAAACTTAAACATATCGCCTGTTATCAGTGTGGACATTGGCGAGAGAACTAACCTCATATTAGAGGGAGAATACATCAAGACAAGAGATTCCTACCCATCTGGTGTACCTGTCATTGGTAGTATATTACCTAACCCCATCGGTGAAGTGTCTCGTAACCGCAACTTTGGTGAACCTTCTGACAAAATTGAACTGGCAATTACAAGGCTTGGATACCAACTAGAACACAAGTTTAATGATAACTGGTCGTTACGTAATGCATTTCGGTTTGTGTTTCGTGATTACACTGACTTAATTACGCTTCCCGGAAGATTGGGTGCAGACAATCAAACTTTTAATCGTGTAGATCGAGAATACGAGCTTGAAAATACATATTATGCTCTGGCCACAAATTTGGTTGGCAAGTTCTCCACTGGTTCAATTCAGCATCAGCTACTATTTGCAGTTGATTTTAATAGTTTAGAAAACTTGTCACCAATATATGCTGAACGGGAAGCAAACCCGATTAATATCTTTAATCCTGTTTATGGTCAAGCAAAAATACCGGGAGCAGCCGTTGGTTTTGAAAGTAGCGATCGCTCGCTCACCAACTCATGGGGAATTTATGTTCAAGACCAAGTTACACTCTCAGAAGGCTTAAAGTTGTTGTTAGGCGTGCGGTTTGATACTTTTGATCGTAAATATACAGATTTCATCACTAACACAGAAAGCAGTGGCTCGGATAGTGCATTCAGTCCTCGTTTTGGGATTGTCTATCAACCCATACCTGCCATCTCACTCTATGCAAGTTACACAAGTTCATTTACCCCACCAGATGGTACAGTCTTTTTCGGTATTGACTCTACCTTGAAGCCAGAACGCGGTAATCAGTACGAGGTTGGGGTAAAGGCAGATTTGAGCGATCGCCTTTCGGCAACACTCGCATTCTTTGATTTGACCCGTACTAATGTCTCTGTAGCAGACCCCAATCGTGAAGGTTTTCAAATCCAAGTAGGTGAGCAAAATAGCCAAGGTATTGAACTGAATATTGCAGGTGAAATTTTGTCGGGCTGGAATATTTATGCAGGCTATGGTTATATCGATGCACGTACTACGGAAGATACTAATCCTGAATTGGTTGGAAATCGCTTACCAGATACCGCAAAGCATTCTTTCAACTTATGGACAAGCTACGAAATTCAACAAGGGGAATTACAAGGTTTAGGGGCAGGACTAGGCTTGTTTTTTGTAGGCGATCGCGCTGGAGATTTGACCAATACTTATGATGTGCCTAGTTATGTTCGCACTGATGCAGCGATTTTCTATAACCGAGAGAGATTCCGAGTTGCACTCAACTTCAAAAATCTATTTGACGTAAACTATTTTGAAAGTGCGCTTAATTCTAATCGTGTTTACTACGGACAGCCTTTTACACTTCAAGGAACAGTTTCCTGGCAATTTTAATAATTAAGACAATTGACATGGTTTTCATCGAAGAATGTTTACAGAAAGAGCCACGTACCTAGCTATTTACGGACAGATACCGCCATATTTTACAAACAAGATAAGTGGAGAGCATCGCTCAATGTCAGGAATCTATTCGGGGTAGACTACTTTGAAAGTTCTTTCAATCGAAATCGGCTTTTTGCTGGAGAAGACCTTACTATTCAAGGTACGATTTCTTGGCAATTCTAACAGCCAAGGAAAGAGACGAAGATACATAAGCCGCTTCGTCACTTGGCTGTCTTTAGGCATGATGGGACTTTTGCTTGTCACAGCCTGTACTCCTAAAGATCGCCACAACATTCAAATACCTATTGAATCGGGCATTGCAGAGTGCCATTCGTTTCAACACGTTATGGGTGAAACTTGTATTCCTACTGCCCCGAAACGTATCATTACATTATCTGCCTTAACTCTCAATAATGCCCTTCTTCTGGGAGTAAAGCCCCTTGGCAGCACTCATTTTCTAGACGATCATAAGTTACTTATCAGCAATGGCATAGAATATTTGGGGCCTTCTCAACCTAATCTAGAGAAAATATCCTTGCTTAAGCCAGATTTGATTTTGGGCTGGGAAAATCTTGACAAGAGTGTTTACCCCTTACTTTCAAAAATTGCTCCTACCGTGTTGGGAAAGTTTAAAGAACCTCTGGATTGGTCAAAGCACTTTGATTTTGTCGCTCAGGTTTTAGGCAAGGAAAAAGAAGCTAAAGAAGCGTGGCAGAATTACTACAAAAAAATTGAAACCTTGAAAATAGCTTTGGGCATTGACGCGGCCTCTCTAAAGGAGAATGGCTACCAGGGACAAAAAATTTCATTTATCCACGCACATTCTGGTAATCGTGGTGTTGAGAGTGATGTGAAAAACTCGTTTGCTGGTTCTATTCTAGATACTGTTGGTTTACAGCGTCCAACAGCACAGAATATTAATGCTTACTATGGAAGCATCAGTATTTCTGAAGAGGAACTAGAGAAGGCTGATGGAGATGTGCTATTTGTTTCTATATATAGAAATAACGCCAAAGAAGCTTTTGCAAAAATTCAGAAAAGCCCCCTTTGGAAACGCCTTAATGCAGTTCAGAAAAATCATGTTTATTTAGTTGATACCTCAACCTGGACTGGTTCAAGTTTACCTGCGGCAAATGCTGTCCTTGATGATCTCTACAAATACCTCGTCAACGCACCTTAAGCTAACGTGAGTTCGACGGTTGTAAAAAGGCGAAAAGCTTTCTAGATAGAAATTTGATAAACTGGGCAGGAATATAGCGATGCCTGCGGCCGGCTACGCCTAAGCTAAGATTGATTGAGAATCGAGGAAAAAGCCAGTCATAAAAAACGCCGAGACTAAAAATATCTCACAAAAATCAGGGTAAGGGCTTAGTGTACCATTGTATCTCGCCTCGATATCGTACAAATCTTCTGTGGCGTAGATGATTTTTGCAACCTTTGGGAGAAATTGTGGCAATAAGTACCACGTCCCATCAATAAGCCAATTACGGAAATAGGTATATAAGTAGGTCGGCGCAATTAAAGCTAACTGGCTAAGGCTGTCATTTGTCCTTTGTCATTGGTCATTAGCAAGGGTTTTAAGCCTATTTATGTTTCGTAACATACTTTGTTTTTTTTGCGCCAACTTACTTACTGTCTGCCATGTTGGGAGAAATCCTCAGGCAAGTCTTGCCATTTACATCCTTGGACTAGAACATAAAAAATGGCATTCAGCACTGCCCACATATCCACTATTCGCGGACGGCCACCAGGTTTAGTCGCAGGAATCAAGGGTTTTGGGTCAGGTAAAGAGAGTATGCTTTACTCATCGCTCTCAATGGTGCTGTATGTACGTATCTACAGCTTATGCCCTGAGAGCTTTTTTTACTCAACTAGGAACTTTTCAAACATCCTCTTAGACCTGTCT
>NZ_JADEXF010000384.1 GCF_015207245.1 Nostoc cf. edaphicum LEGE 07299 | reverse complement strand
TGTTAAGACAGAATATGTCTTTAGATTCTGTAATATCTCCACAGCTAGAAGCTCAATCTATCAAGGAACTGGAGCGCATATTGAGCGTTCAAGGTTCCCAAGCGAAACTGGTAGGAGCTAACGGAGAACAAATTATCATTCCTGATTCCATTTATCAGGTGTTGCTTCAAATTGTCCATGCAATGGCATCAGGTAAAGCTATATCAATAATTCCCCAACAACAAGAACTGACGACACAACAAGCGTCTGAACTCCTTAACGTATCACGTCCCTACCTGATCAAGTTATTAGAACAAGGCGACATTCATTACATTAAGGTGGGTTCACATCGACGGGTTCGTTTCGATGATTTAATGAAATATAAACAACAGAGGGACATCAAGCGTAGAGAAGGTTTGAAGGAATTGACTCAATTTATGCAAGATGAAGGGTTCTATGATGAGTAGAGTAGCAAATTAGACTAGTAAGATGCTTTCTTTCTCTGTTGTTTTGGACTCTTGCGTTATCTACCCTATGCCTCTGTGTGATACTTTATTCCGTGCTGCTGAGGCAGAACTTTACCAAATTCATTTTTCACAAGAAATTCTAGAAGGCGCTACTCGCAACCTTGTAAAGAATGGAAAGATGACGGATGCCAAAGCAGTACGCTTTCAGGAAATGCTCAAGATGCACTTTCCTGAAGCAATGGTGGAAGTACCAGAACAGTTAGTTGCATCAATGACAAATGATCCAGGCGATTACCATGTTGTTGCTGCTGCTATAGTTGCCAAGGCAAAAGTAATTGTTACTGCTAATTTAGATGACTTTCCAGCAGAAGCTTTAAAGCCTTGGGATATTGAAGCTTGGCATCCAGATAATTTTTTGGTTTATCTTAATGACCAATTTCCAGGAAAAATGATTGAAGTAATTCGACAGCAATCTGAGGCTCTCAAGAACCCTCCTCTGACTGTTGCTGAATTGCTGGATAAGTTAGAAAAAAATAATGTTATAAATTTTGCTGCTAGTATTCGCTTCCATGAATATTCTGATGTAATCGTGCAAATTGCTAAAACAACCCTAAAGAGTAAATTTGCAAGAATAGCACCAGAAGGTGGTCGATACCTTGAGGGTGAACAGTATCGACTCTGGCAAAATAGGAAAATTTTAACAATCACTGCAAAGGACAACCGAGGAGAAATCCTGCGAGTTGAGAATGGAAAAATTCAGGGAAGTATTTTATCAAAGGACATTAAGGCATTTCAAAGATTGGAACAAAGCTTTGAACAAGAACTAGAACAAGCTAAAACAGAGAAATCTCAAACTTGATAGCCTAACGTTGACTGCTAATGTTACATCTAGTATCGTTGAGCGGGGAAAAACCAACGTGAAAGCACAGGTATTTAGAGGCGTTAATCAACTTTCTTACGAAGATATCCCAGTTCCAACTCTGGAACCAGATGAAGTGCTGGTACAGGTGCGGGTTGTGGGGTTGTGTCAGTCAGATATTAAAAAAATTCGTTATCCGCTGTATGAACCGCCGCGCATTTTTGGACATGAAACTGCCGGCACGATCGCAGCAATAGGCAATAATGTCAAAGGTTGGCAAGTTGGACAACGGGTAGCAGTGATGCACCACATCCCCTGTATGCGTTGCGCCTACTGCCTAAATGATAATTTCTCTATGTGCGATGTTTACAAGAACATCTCTACAACCGCAGGCTTTAACGCCAGTGGCGGCGGTTTTGCCGATTATGTCAAGGTTCCTGGACATATTGTGGAAAATGGTGGGCTAATTCCCATCCCGGATAACATCAGTTTTGAAGAAGCGAGTTTTGTAGAACCAACTAACTGCTGTTTGAAGGCAGTGAGAAAAGCTCAAATTGCTCCAGGACAAACTGTGTTAGTTACTGGTGCTGGGCCAATTGGGTTAATGTTCATTATGTTGGTGAAGTATTTTGGAGCAAAAGCGATCGCTACTGATTTACTGCCCTCTAGAATTGATAAAGCGTTGAGTGTCGGTGCAGAGGCGGCTTTTGATGCTCGTGATCCCGATTTACCCGCCAAAATCTCTGTCTTAACTGGTGGACTAGGCGTTGATGTTACACTGCTGGCGGTTCCGAGTGAGAAAGCTTTCTTTCAAGCACTTGATAGTACCCGCAAAGGCGGTAAAATCTTGTTTTTCGCCGAATTTCCTGATGAAGTGGAAATTCCCATTAACCCAAATATCCTCTACCGTCGAGAAATTGACTTGATCGGCAGTTATAGCTCATCTTATCGGCTTCAGAGCCTATCAGCCGATATTGTATTTAATCAGCGGATTGATGTAAAAGCGTTGATTAGCGATCGCTATCCATTAAAAGATTTATCAGCAGCTGTGGAAGTTGCGATCGCACCTACACCGGATACTTATAAAATCTTAATTTATCCGTAAAAGGAAGATGAGGGAGATGGGGGAGTGTTAAAACTAGAATTTTAAAGCTCAAAGGTTCAACGATGAAGCTCAGAAGTTCAACGATGAAGCTCAGAAGCTCAACGATGAAGCTAAAAGGTTCAACGATGAAGCTCAGAAGCTCAACGATGAAGCTCAGAAGTTCAACGATGAAGCTAAAAGGTTCAACGATGAAGCTCAGAGGTTCAACGACGAAGCTAAAAGGTTCAACGATGAAGCTCAGAAGTTCAACAATGAAGCTCAAAGGTTCAAAGTTCACCCTTAAAAACTCAAGTTTCATCCTCATCTTTCTCAGTTTCCCCTTGTCCCCAACAAAATGCTTATTACCCTACTTTTCGTCGCTCTACTAGCTTTCTACGTCGCCTGGAATCTCGGAGCAAACGATGTTGCTAACGCGATGGGAACCTCTGTAGGTTCCAAAGCTGTCACTCTCAAGCAAGCGATAATTATTGCTGGAGTATTAGAGTTTACGGGTGCTGTGCTGTTTGGACATGAGGTAACGGAAACTCTAGCAACGAAAATTGCTAATCCCGCCTTATTCGCAGCTACACCCCAAATATTACTTACTGGGATGGTAACGGTACTAATTTCCTGTGGTGTGTGGTTGCAAATTGCCACATCACGCGGTTTACCTGTATCCTCTTCTCATGCAGTTGTTGGTGCGATCGCTGGATTTAGTTGGGTAGCTTTAGGAGTAGGTGCAATTGATTGGTCATCAATTGGCTCGATCACCATTGGCTGGATCTTAACGCCGTTAATTAGTGGTGCGATCGCTGCTTTATTTTACAGTCAAATCAAGCACTGGATTTTGGATCAACCCAATCAAGTAATCCAGTTACAAGAGTGGATTCCCTGGTTGAGTACTGCGCTGCTAGGTGTATTCGGCGTGATTGTATTACCATCGCTAACTGAACCGCTAACCAATTTTGTAATTGAGCAAGTTGGTTTTACAATCCCTTCTCATGACATCCCACTGTTAACGGGTGCAATTGCAGCAGTTGGACTCACAATCATCAGTTGGCGACAATTGGGAGAGATGGGGACATCAGGGCAAACAGAAGAGTCTACCCAATCCCCCATGCCCAATGCCCCATGCCCCATGCCCAATCCTGTAGAAAGATTATTCGCCCGATTTCAACTACTAAGTGCTTGCTTTGTCGCCTTTGCTCACGGTTCCAATGATGTGGGAAATGCGATCGCTCCTTTAGCTGCGATCGTTTACATCAATCGCACTGGTAGCGTACCTACTGATGGTATAACTATCCCGCTTTGGATTTTAATTCTTGGTGGTGCTGGTATTGTTGGTGGTTTAGCTGTCTGGGGAAAAAAAGTTATTGCTACCATTGGCGAAAACATCATTGCCTTGCAACCTAGTAGTGGATTTTGTGCCGAACTTGCTACTGCTACCACCATTCTCATTGCCTCCCGGCTAGGTTTACCAGTCTCCACATCCCACGCTCTTGTCGGCGGTGTAGTTGGTATTGGACTAGTGCAAAATCTCAAGTCGATTAAGTTTCAAACACTAAAAGGCATTGCTGCCGCATGGCTAATTACAATCCCTGTGAGTGCTGCCCTTAGCGCTGCCATTTTCAGCATCGCCCAGATTTTATTCTTCTAAGAATTATTAATATTTTTCAAACTTTTCCTCTATTGGAATTTACTCAAAGCAAAACCCAGACTGCAACAACGCCAAAAAAAGTGTGCTTTTGCAGAATTGCTGCTCATTCATTAGAATGTTGTGCAAGGGATAACGTAACTTAGAATTTCCATAGAAGGATACTTTAATCCCCGTTTAGAGATATAAACTGTCACACCAGTTACATTCCACACAAATTTACAGTTAGTTTCGCAAGTCAGACAATTTGGTGGGGATATCTAGCGACGAGTCGCCTACGCACACGCATCTGTGAATCTTTGACAATTATTATTGGCAGCAAAACAATAAATATTATTTGGAGTGAGATTTCTTTGAAAGTAAAAATTTCATTGGCAAATAATTTATGAAAATTAAACTGACCAAAAATAAAAAAGTCTCTATTTAAGGGACTTCCAGGCGGGGCGATCAATCCAAAATCCCTTCGGGTTGGGCAATTCCCCAAACGCTTTGGCATCGCTAACTATGTGAACCACCAAGACGGGTGATACCTCACCAAAATTCAAAATCTAATGGTTAAATACTTATCAATGCTGAAGAGAACACGGTGTAATAAGCTGTGTGGCAAACTTAGATGCTTTGCTAACTTGTGTCTAGTATGACAGAATTACGTTGAAATGCGGAAGTGCTGTTAAAATTTTTAATTTATCTGACAAAATACAGGAAATTAGGATGACCGCCAATCAAGTGTACGGGAAGCAGCTTTATCGTCAAAGTGTTAGAGGTTAGAAGCTAATGGGGCGATTCGAGAAGCAACCAGAAAACCCAAGAGTCAGAGGGGAGCTATCTAGAGCAGCAGAAAATGCTCTTTGGGCTGTAGT
>NZ_JADEXF010000383.1 GCF_015207245.1 Nostoc cf. edaphicum LEGE 07299 | reverse complement strand
CAAATCTGTAGAGTCAATTCTGCAAACAGGACTTTGCAAAATATCGCGGCATCATGTCCATTTATCAAAGGATATAGAAACAGCACAAACTGTTGGTGCTAGGCATAGAAAAGCAGTGGTTTTTACTGTAAATACTGCGGCAATGCATCAGGCAGGTTACATCTTCTATTGTTCTGCTAATGGTGTTTGGTTAGTCGATTGCGTGCCACCTGAGTATCTACAAAGAATTTGAATTTTAACAAAATAGAATATTTAACCGATATTTGCCAAGAAGTTACTTAATGCAGAAGTTGCAACAATTACTGCATTTTTGAATTCAACTCAGATCGATGTAACCATAGCGCTTGTACTCCTAATACTGTATTCTCTGATAGATTAGCGTCTGCAAAACAGGGATTAAGAGTAATTCCATTCCGGTTTACACCAGAAAAAGTAACTTTGTAGATTTGTCTATAAAATTACAAACTCTCAATAGTAAAAATACTATCAATCTCTTAGCCTACTCACCCAATGTAGGTTAAAAATCTCACCAAACTACCATTTTAGATTTATCCAAACCCCAAGATGCCTTCTAAGCGAATCTTGTTTATCAGTAACGGCCACGGAGAGGACAACCATACCTCTCATGTTATTCAGACTCTGCGCCAATTGTGTCCTTCGATTGAGATGGCAGCAATGCCGATTGTGGGTGAAGGAAGAGCTTACCGCAGCTTGGATATTCCCATTATTGGGCCCACACAAACAATGCCCTCCGGCGGATTCTTTTACATGAAGCGCCTCTATATGCTCAAAGACTTTCAATCGGGATTGATTGGGTTAACGTGGCGACAATTACAAGCGGTGTTGCAGTATGCTCCTAACTGCGATTTAATTATGTCTACTGGAGATTTTGTCTCCCAAACATTTGCTTACTTAACAAAGCGTCCCTTCGTTTCGTTTATCTCTTGTCTTTCTGCCCTCTATGAAGGGCAATTGCGTATCAATCCACTGCTGTGGCACGACCTTAATTCTTCCCGATGTCTGGCAGTTTTTACTAGAGATTCCTATACGGCTTCCGATCTCCAACGGCAAGGTATAGCTAAGGCTAGGTTTGGTGGGATTCCAGCTTTAGATCGCATTGTCCCCACTGGCAAAGACTTGTACCTGAAACCGGATATTCCTGCGATCGCACTTTTACCAGGATCGCGGATGCCGGAAGCCGCGCGAAATTTCAGTTTGCAGTTGCAACTGGTGATAGAAATCGCCAAGGTGATGCCTGAGTCAGGATTCCAGTTTCGTGCCGCCTTAGTACCAAATTTGATGGCGCAATTAGACGACATTGCTAAAAGTCAAGGTTGGCAACTGAATCAAGGCATACTCACCTATTCTCCTCCAGAAAGTTCTGCTGAGGAATCATCGCTTGTAGAAGTGAGATGTTACTCAGATGCCTTCAGTGATATCTTGTATTACTCTACCCTCGTCATTGGTATGGCAGGGTTGGCAGTGGATCTAGCTGTAGCGATGGGGAAACCTATCATCCAGATTCCCGGAGAGGGCCCTCAATTTACCTATCAATTTGCAGAAGCGCAAACGCGGCTGTCGGGCATTTCGGCTCAAACCATCGGCACTAAGCCAGCAACCCCTGAGATTCTCAAGCAAGCAGCTAAACGAGTAGTCGAAACTTTAGAAGATTCAGACTACCTCGCTAAGTGCAAAGTAAATGGCCCTGAGCGATTTGGCCCACCCGGCGCATCTGAGAGAATTGCCCGCTTTCTACTAAACTCTCTAGGAGAAACTGAGTAGAATATTGCGTCAGAATTCAGGAGTCGGCACGGTTGGGTAACATGGTGTGGTAGGCTAACGCCGTAATGCATCTCAATACTTGTCGGTTAACGGGAAAAGGGGAATGGGAAAGGGGAAAGAAAAAACCTTTAACCTTTTCCCTTTAACCTTTTCCCAAAACCAAATTCCAGTTTAAAATCCTTAACCGAGCAGTATTGTAATGCATCTCAATTCTGACTCCTGACTCCTGACTCCTGACTCCTGAATTCTTACTTACTTATGAAAGTCCGCTCTAGTTACTGGCAACTGTTGCCTTATCTCTGGCCCCAATGGCCGCTGTTAATCCGGGGATTGGCTTGTATCTTAGGATTTGTGTTATTCACCCTAGCAGTGCCCTATTTAGCAGGTCAGGTCGCTTTTTATCTTGGCCAGGGAAATGTTAACCAGATTGCCTACTGGCTCGGACTAGCCACTTTAGTATTTTTGGTTCGAGGGCTTTGTCAATACGGGCAGAATGTCTTTATGATTGCTGCTGCCCTGAACATGGTTTTAAACTTGCGTAAGCGGGTTTATGCTCACCTGCACAAACTTGGATTAGATTACTTTGAAACCACACAGACGGGAGACTTGACCTATCGCCTGACTGAAGATATCGATCGCGTCGGCGAAATTGTGGACAAATTATCGCATCAGTTTCTTTCCAATTTGTTGCAGTTAATTGCGATTCCCATTTACATGCTCTACCTGAATTGGCCGCTCACTCTTGCGGGTTTGATTTTGGCTCCTTTAATGGCTTGGTTAATCGGGGAATTTGGTCAGCGATTACTGGTGCTATCTCGCCAGAGCCAAAATCAAGTTTCCAATTTGTCGGCGATGCTAACTGAAGTATTTAGCGGGATTCGCGTTGTTCAGGCTTTTGCAGCCCAAGAATATGAAGTAAAGCGATTCAATAAAGAAGCAGAAATCAATCGCCAAGCTAAGTATCGCGCTCTACAACTCAAATCCATTCAGTTTCCCGTTGTCGGTTTTTTGGAAGCAGTTAGTATTATACTGCTGTTTTTATTAGGAGGATGGCAGATTTCTCAGGGACAACTAACCACTCAAGGGTTTATCAGTTTCTTAGCTGCTGTGGCTTTACTGATTCAGCCAATCGATATGCTGATTAGCAATTACAACGAGTACAAACAGACCGAAGCTTCTGTTGAACGCATCTTTGAACTGATGGCGAAGGAACCTAGTATCAGCGAAAAATCGAATGCTCAGGCAATGCCACGAGTTATGGGCAAGGTAGAGTATCGTCATGTCGATTTCGCCTACAATCCCGATCAGCCAGTGCTTAAGGATCTCTGCTTGAACGCTTCTCCTGGTGATGTGATTGCCTTGGTTGGTTCTTCTGGAGCTGGCAAATCGACGTTAATTAACCTTTTACTTCGCTTTTATGACCCTCAGAGGGGTCAAATTCTGGTCGATGATATTGATATCCGTGATGTCACACTCACCAGCTTGCGCCATCAAATTGGCATTGTTCCCCAAGATGTTACCCTTTTTTCGGGAACGATCGCTGAAAATATCGGTTACGGTCAAGAAAAATTAGATTTAGCAGCGATTCAGGAAGCAGCCAAGATTGCCAACGCTCACTCCTTTATCACCCAGTTTTCTCAGGGTTATCATACCTGGGTAGGAGAGCGTGGAGTTAACCTATCGGGGGGACAACGCCAAAGATTAGCTATTGCTAGAGCAGTTGCCAACGATCCTCGAATTCTCATCCTGGATGAGGCCACCTCTGCCCTCGATTCTGAATCAGAAGCACTAGTTCAAGAAGCACTGGAACGAGTGATGCAAAACCGTACCGTGTTTATTATCGCCCATCGCTTGAGCAGCGTTCGTCGGGCTGACTGCATTCTCGTAATCGAACAAGGAGAGGTGGTTGAAGCTGGTACTCACACCTCCCTGCTGTCTCAAGAAGGACGGTATGCCCGTTTTTACGCCCAACAATTCTACTCTACAGATGAGTAGTAGTCTGTCAATAAATAATTGATGGATAAATTAAGAGTAGAGATGGCGATTTATCGCGTCTCTCTAACTTTTTCAAATCAACATCCCAGCAATACAAGCGGTGATAAAACCTGCTAACAATCCGCCAATCATTGACCTTACACCCATACGAGCTAAGTCATGCTGCCGATTAGGTGCTATCCCCGCAATCCCGCCAATGGTAATGCCAATTGAACCGATATTTGCAAAATTACATAATGCGTAAGTTGTAATAATTACTGCACGTTGAGAGATTTTTCCACTTTCAATTAGTGCTTTTAAATCCAAAAAAGCAATAAACTCATTCAAAATTGTTTTTGTACCCAATAAAGCCCCAACTTGCCGACAATCAGCCCAAGGTATGCCCATTAGCCACGCCACGGGAGCCATGAGAAAAGACAAAATCCACTGTAATGAGAGTTGCTGTAAGCCCACAAATGCACCCAACCATCCCAAAAGTGCATTCAGGGCAGCCAATAATCCCAAAAAGGCGATAATCATCACCCCAACATTAACTGCTAGCTTTACGCCGTCAATTGCTCCGGTAGTAGCAGCATCAATTACATTTACATAATTAGTTTCTACATCTGCTTTTGCTTTGCCAGCCGTCTCCGAAACTTCTGTTTCTGGGTAAAGTAATTTTGATACCACCAACGAAGTGGGAGCAGTCATAAAGAAAGCAGCAATCAGGTGTTCTGCTGGGATGCCAAAGGAAAGATATGCTCCTAGTACTCCCGCTGCAATTGTAGCAAAACCACCTGTCATCACGGCATGGAGTTCCGATTGCGTCATATTCGCTATATAAGGTTTAACCATCAGCGCCGACTCTGTTGGCCCCAAAAAGATGTTACCTGCACAGGATAAAGATTCAGAACCCGATGTTTTCATCGTTTTCATCATTACCCACGCCATCACATTTACGACTCGCTGTAAGATTCCGTAGTAATACAAGACGCTGATGAAGGCAGAGAAAAAGATAATTGTCGGCAGCACTTGGAAAGCAAAAAAATGATCTTTAAAATTTTCTCCAAAGACAAATTTTGCACCAACATCAGAAAATGCTAAAAATTGGCTGACAAAATCTCCCAGAGATTTAAACACAGTTAAACCC
>NZ_JADEXF010000382.1 GCF_015207245.1 Nostoc cf. edaphicum LEGE 07299 | reverse complement strand
GCATAGATTTGGTTTTTTAAACTTTCTTAGTATTTAAGCATTTAGCCTTCATTTAATGATTTGTCAAGAAATTTCTGAAAATATTTTAGATGAAGAATTTAGATTGCTATTCTTGCGCCCCAGCTTTTTGGAGACTCTGCACCACATTCTTATAACCATTAAATTCTGCAATCATCAAAGCAGTATAACCGCCCCGGTTTTTCAAATTTACATCTGCCCCAGCTTGGAGTAATAACTGCACAATTTCGCCATAACCTGCTGAAGCAGCCCACATCAATGATGTGGCCCTCGCTGAGTCTTGAAAATTCACATCTGCCCCCTTTGCTAGCAGCAAATGTACGATCTCTTTGTGTTGGCGTTCGGTTGCCTTGATCAAAGCAGTTTTGCCATCATCCCCTGGAATGTTGACATCAGCACCATAGTCTAACAACACTTGCACCGTTTGGGTGTGTCCTTGTGATGCAGCCAACGTCAAAGGTACTTCACCAAGATTTTTCCCATTTATATCTCCGCCAGAACGTAGTAGTGCCTCGACAATTTGGCTATGTCCCTGCAATGCTGCTACAAGCAGTGGTGTATCGCCCAGGTGGTTGCTAATTTGGACATCTGCACCTCTGTTAAGTAATATTTGCACGACATCAATGTAGCCTTCCACAACGGCAAGGTGTAAGGTAGTTTCACCATCTCGATCTTGAAGATTAATCTGGGCACCTCCATCTAGTAAAGCTGCTGCGATCGCACTGTGTCCAGCCGCTGCTGCTGCCGATAGGGCAGTTCCACCATCTGCGTTTTTCACATTCACATCAGCCCCTGCTGCTAGCAGTGCTTCTACAATCTCCAGATGTCCCAAATCTGCCGCTAGCATTAAAAGTGTCTCACCCTCCTCATCTGGGATATTGACATCGACACCAGTTTGGAGAATTGCTTGTAAAACTTCTATTTTTCCCTGCTTAACGGCAAGTTTCAATGCCGTATCATTATCTTTATCAGCAATATCAACTTGGGCACCAGCAGCCAATAAAACTCGCACTACATCGATATGACCTTTGAGGACTGCTGCCATTAATGCTGTACTGCCATCTTCATTAGTGGCATTGACATCCGCACCTTTAGATAGTAAAAGTTGCAAAATGTCAAGTTGTTTGGCACTAGCCGCCAACATCAAAGCCGTTAAACCATAGAGTTTTCTGGGCAAGTTGATATTTGCCCCAGCATCGAGCAGCGATCGCACAATTTCGGTGTAGCCTAAATTGGCAGCAAACATTAACGCCGTGGTACCTTGGCGATCGCACGCGTCCACCTTTGCACCAGCAGTCAATAGCGCACACAGACCCTTGATATCGCCACTTTTAGCAGCTTTTAGCAGCAAAGTATCGTTGTTTTCAGTCATGAATGAGATCCCACACACGGGGTTTTGTTCGTCTACCCTCAAAATTTAGTCTGAGATTGTTTATCCACTTTGGCAAGAGGGTGAAGGAAAATAGTCGGGGATATGCGGAGTCTCTTTTAATTTGTGCAACATTAAGCACAGAAAATAGAGTTATGCTAATTTTTATAAATATTTAATAATTAATTAGGCGAGAACACGATGAGTCTGGAACTTTCTACGTCGGTGAAATATTGGCTGAACTTCTTCCACCCGGTGCTCATGTGGGCGCTATTAGTACTCTCAATTTATGCTGCCTATTTGGGACTGCAATTACAGCGTACCAGAAATGCTCAAGGGGAAGAAAAAAAAGAACTGATTAAAGGTAGATATAACGTCAGACACTACCAAATCGGTTCTATACTCCTAGCTTTGATGGTAGCAGGTGCGATCGGAGGGATGGCTGTCACTTACATCAATAATCAAAAGTTATTTTTCGGGCCTCACCTGCTGGCAGGACTTGGTATGACGGGTCTAATTGCATTTTCTGCTGCTTTGTCCCCTTATATGCAGAAAGGGGCAAATTGGGCGCGCGCAACTCACATTTTAATAAATTTCACCCTTTTGGGACTTTTTGCTTGGCAAGCTGTGACTGGGGTGCAAATTGTCCAGAGAATTCTTACTAAAGCTTAGTCATTTGTCATTTGTCCTTTGTCATTTGTCATTAGTGTATGAGATGACAAAGGACTGTTGACTCAGCGCTTTTTCTTAAAACTCGCAGGAAAAGGTATTTCCAAAGATTTATGAAAATCTTCTTGAACTTTGCGAGTTAAGCGGCGGGAGACTTGGCGGACAATTTGATTAAGCAAGCGATCGCCTGTAGATTGAATTATAGACTGGGGTAATCGCTGAATAAACCGGGGAAAGTGAAGATAAACTATCAAATCCAATTCCCATTCAACTCTTGTAACCTTACTAATGCTAGTGGAAACATCGGTTTCTTTTAACTCTAGAGATGCGCGATAGTCTACGTCATAACCAGGCGGTTGGTAGTCAGGAATGGGAATTGTACGGATGCGGTAAATACCCTCCTCTGGGGGCAACAATTCCAAACCTATTTTCGGTTCTACTTCATAACCAAAAGAACCAAAACGACCAATTGTTAAAGCATAGCCATTTTCCCCAAGTGATTGTACCTTCATGGGTTCAGCGCAGCGCGAAAACCATGAGGCATGAGCATTGAGATACTCAGCAACCTTCTCTACTGGGGCAGCCATTTCCATAAAATCTTGATAACGACCGTAAAATTTTGTCAGCGTCGCTACATTTGGTTCTGTTAATGTGTCCTCGGCTTCTTGGCTGGAGGCTACAGGTAAAACTGCTTCTGTTATTTCCCAGGATTTATATTCGCCTTTTCTTGAAAGCATAAATGCATTACTGTATATTTTGGCGTTAGTCTATATTAATGATTCCCCACACACCTGGATCATTTCGCATTCAGATCCCATTTTGACCGAAACCTCATGAATCTGCGATCGACTCCATAGAATTACTAAAATAAAGAACTGAAGAAGCACACAATAGTTTCCCAGGATAGCATTTATCATGAAAGCATTTGTAGCAGGGGCAACAGGTGAAACAGGTCGCCGGATTGTGCAAGAGTTGATAGCGCGGAATATTCCCGTCCGAGCGTTGGTGCGGGATATAGAGAAAGCTAGGGGTATTCTGTCTCCTGAAGCCGAATTAGTGGTAGGCGACGTATTACAACCAGAAAGTTTAATTGCTGCCTTGGGAGATAGCACAGTTGTGTTGGTTGCGACTGGGGCAAAACCTAGCTTTGACCCCACTGGCCCCTATAAAGTGGATTTTGAAGGGACTAAAAATTTAGTAGATATTGCTAAGGCAAAGGGAATTGAGCATCTTATCTTAGTTTCTTCTTTGTGTACTTCCCGGCTTTTCCATCCGCTGAACTTGTTTTGGCTAATTTTGTTGTGGAAAAAACAAGCTGAAGAGTATATTCAAAAAAGTGGTCTTACTTACACGGTTGTGCGGCCTGGTGGGTTGAAGAATGAAGACAACTCCGACCACATCGTGATGCAGAGTGCAGATACGCTGTTTGATGGTAGTATCCCCAGACAGAAAGTTGCCCAAGTTGCAGTTGAGGCGCTGCTTGAAGCAGATGCACGCAATAAAATTGTCGAAATTATTGCTAAACCTGAAGCAGCCTCAAAAAGCTTTAAGGAGCTATTTCAGCAGTGCTGATATTTCACAGGATTTTATTGCTTCTGTCTCTTAATTCTCATCTCAAGATCATCGGCTCACATCTTTATGGAAAAGTGATTCCTATGGCTATACCTACGCACTTTTTCAATTTGCCCCTGGATTTTGCTCCTTAAAGCGATCGCTCCATCTTTCCTGCAAGGGCTTGTTCCCAAATTGGCAGATCCTCCGGTCGGTCAACATCAGCTAAGGGCAACAAGTCCACGTATGATAAATTAAGTTTCTGGGCAATATCTACAGTTTTCTGGAATACTTGAGCAGTTCCCCACTCGATGTTAACGAATAACTCCGGGATGGGTTGGCGCAAACCAATTAAGTAATATCCACCATCGATCGCAGGGCCAAGTACGAGGTCAAAAGCGTATAACTTCTCAAAGGCTGTTGCTAAAATCTGGGCATTCACTCCAGGACAATCTGTACCAATGATAATTACTTTTTCTGCACCAGATTGAAAAGCATCAAAAAGCGATCGCGCCATCCGCAAACCTAGATCCCCTTCACCTTGAGACTGGTAAATCAAATCCAACCCCAGCCAGTCTTGCATAAGTTGCGAATCGCCACCTGCAAAACGCACTTCCACAGATATGTCAATGGCTTTTTGCAATTCTTGAACCTGAAATATTGTATGCTCAGTCATTTCCCGTTGAAGATTGGCAGCACCAACATTTCCCAAAGCAGGTATCAATCGGGTTTTTGTCCTACCTGGTTCTGGATAACGGGTGAAAATAATCAGGTGTTGTTTTGCGTTTGCTGGTAAGTTCAGCACAAAATACCTTGTTTGAATGAACTAATAATATCTTAATAGCAATACTTATTGTCTTTAGCTATCGCATTATCTTTGCCCATTCGCATTGCTCCTAAAATCGTAGAAACAATCACACAACGCTTAGTTTTACCACCAGACTTAATCGATAGCGCGATCCGTCCTAAATCTTTAGCATTACCTCTGTAGTCAAATCTAACTTCTTGTACAGTACTGAGTGATGATTGAAAGTTTGTCTCAGAATCTAAGCGAACATTGGCATCTAAATTATTCCAGTTAGCGTTAGATGGGTTTACTGTAGCAGGATGAACCGCCCATTGAACGATGCCGTTTTGTTCACGAAAGCTGGCTTGCCAAGTCAATTTATCCTTGGTGGCTTGCCTTTGAGCTTGGCGCATAGCATAATAGACTTCGTTTTGAGCAGTGTTGAGATGGCGAGTCTCCACAAAAGCTAGCCAGTTGGGTATTGCGATCGTAGCTAATATACCAATTAATAC
>NZ_JADEXF010000381.1 GCF_015207245.1 Nostoc cf. edaphicum LEGE 07299 | reverse complement strand
GCGGTACTAGTGCCAAAGGCCAATACCCTAATTAGTAGCTAGTTTGTCCGGCTTTTTTGCAACTGGCGATCGCGGCGATTTCCGTCCAGAAAGATCGTACAGTAAACCCATAAGTGCAGGTACAACAGTGGGAGTCAAAATAGTCGAAAAAGCCAGACCACCTGTTAAGACAATGCCTAACCCCTGATATAACTCTGAACCCTGACCTGGTAGAACTGCTAGCGGTAACATCCCTAAAACACTAGTTCCAGCAGACATGAAAATCGCCCGTAAGCGATCGCTTGTCGCATTATATAAGGATGCATCATAATCCTCACCTGCTTGCTGGAGTTGCAAGGCGCGATCGACCAGTAGAATAGCGTTGTTAACAACTACACCTGTGAGGATCACAAATCCCAAGGCTGTAATCATATCCAGTGCCACATTCATTCCTGGAATCATGTTGGCAATTACTAGGCTCAATAGTGCGCCACTCATACCCATCGGCACTGTTGCCATAATCACTACTGGGTAAAGGAATGAGCGATACAACGCCACCAGTAACAAGTAAGTAATCAAAATCGAAAATGCAAATGCAGCAGCTAATTGCCCAACAGTTGTTGCTAATTGATCCGCTGAACCTGCCAGTTCTAGCCGATAGCCTGTTGGTAAACTAGCACGCAAAGGATTCAGAATTTCTTCTTCGGTACGTTCTACCAGCGTAGCAAGGGGAGCATCGGGTGCAAGGGAGACAGTGAGGCTAATTGAGCGCTCTAAATCAACGTGGTTAATGGCATCGGCTCCTGTTGTTTCGCGGACTTCGGCAACATCGCCTAGTTGTACTTGTCGTCCTTGTGTATATAGAGGCAATTGGCGCAGTTGTTCTGGCGTTTCCACGGCAGTATTTTGTAATTCCACCGAGACATCTAATTCTTCTTTGCCATCAATGTAATCGGAAGCAACTCGACCACCCAATGCTGCTTCTACCATCGAACCAATTTCTGCTTCCGAAAGTCCTACTTCGGCGATGCGTTCGCGGTTGGGAATCACTTGCAATTCTCCTGCACCCAAGACAAAGTTTGAGCGCACATTCTGAACCCCTGCAAGCGATCGCAATTTGCCGGTAATTTGCTTTTCTAAGTCACCAATCTGATTTAAATCAG
Source organism: Nostoc cf. edaphicum LEGE 07299 (assembly GCF_015207245.1). Classification (GTDB taxonomy): domain Bacteria; phylum Cyanobacteriota; class Cyanobacteriia; order Cyanobacteriales; family Nostocaceae; genus Nostoc; species Nostoc edaphicum_B. Next base: position 3,765 of record NZ_JADEXF010000381.1, on the reverse strand, counting down.
CCCCAACAATATCTACTTCAAATTCTTTACCCGGATCGCGGAATATAGAAATCCGGGTTGGGATTATAAAGCGGTATCCAGCAAAGTTACTACTTTGGGCGCGTAACCGATCCACCATATCAGCGAGTCCCGTAGTGGTGGCAAATTCTGGTTTTAAGATAGTTGCAATACCGCGCAGTGCGCCTGGACGGTCAACATACATGATGCGCTCAACTTCTGGTTGCGATCGCAGAAATTTTTGTATAGGTTCAGATTGCCGAATCGCTTCCGGTATACTGGTTCCAGGCAACGGTTCCGCCCGCAATACAACTAAGTTACGATTTCCTTCGGGGAGATAGTCGGCAGGTGGTAAGAGAAAAATACTAGCTACTAATAAAACAATCGGAATCGACAGCACAATTAACCTGCGACGAATATGCTTACGTCCCAGTGACCAACTAACAGTAGCGACGAGAAAGTTTTCCAGTTTGGTTTGGAAATGACGAAACACCGCAGAGGTTTTGGCCACCATGCGCTCAAACCAATTACCGCCCCGATATTCACCACCCTCCATCATTTGCATGGCTTCTGATTGTTTGAGGAACAATCCTGATAGCATTGGGACTAAAGTTAATGCCGCAAACAGCGAGAATAGAGAAGAGGCAGAAAGAGCGATCGCCATATCGGTGTAGAGTTGCCCGGCTTCACCCGTCACCATTAACAAGGGTAAAAATACCACTACGTTGGTTAAGGTGGAACCAAGCATTGCACCCCAAACTTCCTGAGTCCCTTCAATCGCTGCCCGCATCGCACTTTTACCTTGCTGCATGTGGGTGAAGACATTTTCAATTACGACGATCGCATTATCCACGACCATACCCACTGCAAACGCTAATCCCGCCAAACTGATGATGTTTAATGTGCGTCCAAATGCAGACATGACAATAAACACCATAATCAGTGTAATTGGAATTGTAATTGCCACCACTGCAACGGTACGCATGGAGCCAAGGAACAGAATCAAGACGATGGTTGCTAACAGCGCCCCACTAACTAAGTTGCCTTGGACAAATTCGATAGATTGATTAATGTACTGACTCTCGTCATAGTTATAAACAAAGCGAATACCTTGGTTTTGTCGGTCAAACTCAGTTTGCAGTGCCGCAATTTCCGCCCGGATGCCTTTAGCAACCTCCGGCACATTTGCCCCAATTTGCCGAATTACACCGACTGCTGTCCCAGGTTTGCCGTTGAATACCAACGCCCCATCTTGGGGTTTGCGTCCCATCTGGACTATTGCCACATCTCGCAAGTAAACAGTGCCCGATTGATTGCGTCGCAACACAAAGCCTTCAAGTTCCGATAAGTCTTGTGATCGGCTGGTTGTGCGGACTCGATATTCCCGTCGTCCGAGAATTAATGGCCCACCCCGAATATCGCGGTTGTTTTGTTGAAGGACTCGGACTACATCGCCAATTCCCAGGTTGCGATCGCTTAATGCTTTCGGATCAACCTTCACCTCGACTTCTCGTTCTTGTCCACCCACTAACAAAAACTGCCCAGTTCCCTCGACTCGCCGCAAACGGGGAATTACCACTTCTTCTGCTAAATCCCGATAACGGTCTGCATCCGGTTTAAATCCTTCTTTGGTATCAAACGGAATCCACATCATCGGTGAACTGTTACCACCCACCAGTTCCACACTCGATTCTTGCGCTTCTGGTGGCAAGCTTTCCACCTGCTGCAAGCGGTTGAGAACATCTACCATCCGCTCTTTGGCGTTGGCATCCTGAGCAAATTCCAAGGTGATGCTGCTACGTCCAGCACGAGAAGTACTGGTGATTTCTTGGACACCTAGCACCTCTTCCATCTGTTCTTCGATGGGGCGGGTAATCAGGTCTTCTACTTCTGTTGGCCCTGCACCGGGATAGGTAGTTGTGATCGTAATTTCCGGGCGATCGCCCCCTGGTTGCAATTCTAGGGGTAACTTTAGTAGGGAGAACACCCCGAACATTGCCAGCAAGCAAAACAAAACAAAAGTTCCATGTCGCCAACGAACGGCGGTTTCAATAAAATTCATATTAATTCGTAATTCAGAAAGTCATATTTAAACTGGGTTTGCAGTATTTTGAAGAAGGAAAGGTTAAAGGAGAAAGAGACGATTCTTCCTCTTTAACCGACTTCTTTCTGCAAGAAGTCTATGGAAGTGTGGTGCAACCTATGTTACGCCGTGTGCGACTTTCTCTCAGACCTAACCCCCAACCCCTTCCCTACAAGGGAAGGGGAGCAAGAATCAAAGCCTCTCTCCGTTTCGGGGAGAGGTTTGGAGAGGGGTTTCAAGAATAAGTCACACATCGGGTTATGTTTTAATTTGGATTAACTATCTTTACAGGCGCACCATCTTGCAATCCATCACCGCCACGTAGCACAATGCGCTGACCAGTGCGTAAAGTGGGATGATAAATTGCGACATTTTTACCCATGTCAGAAACCATCTCGACTGGAATTTGTTTAGCTTTGCCGTCAGCAACTGCAAAAACTAGCCACTCGTTTTGCCTTCTGGTTAATGCATCTCGTGATATCACAAAGCTAGAGCGGTTCGAGGGCATATTTAGATTGCCTGCGATCGCCATTCCTGGTATTAATCCTGATGGTGGTTTGTTAATTTGGACACGCACACGTTGACGACGAGAAGCAGTTTCAGCAGAAGGGACTACAGCGGTGATGGTGGCGCGTTGCTTCCATTGCGGTAGGGCGCGAGTTGTGAGATCGATTGTCATCCCTGGGGTAACTTTACTACTGAGTTCTTCGGGTAACTCTAGGAAAATATCGAAGCGATCGCCTGCTACTAAGGTGACAATTTCACCAGAGGTTTGGACTAAATCACCATTGCTGATATGACGAGTCTGCACTATTCCCGATTCTGATGCCAGAATCCGAGTTCGCTGTTTTGCTAATTCTGCTTGAGCTAAGGTGGCTTTAGCTGCTTCTACATTTGCCCGTTGGGCGGCAATTTCTTCCTGAATCGGTCCAGCTTTCGCTTCAGCAAGTTCTGCTTCGGCTTCTAACCGTTCTCCTTGGATGTTATTCAATTGTGCTTGGGCTTCCACTAACAATCTTTGAGATAAAGCACCCTCTTTAACAAGATCGCTAGTCCGTTTCAGGTTATCCTGTGCTTCCAGTTCTCGCGCCTTCGCAGATGTGACAGCAGCTTGACGTTGAGCAATGATTTCAGGACGAGTGCCAACTTCCAAACGTGCCAGATTGCTCCGTTGTTGTGCGAGTTGCGCTCGTGCTTGGCTAATTGCCAATTGCTGATCGGTATCGTCGAGTAAAGCGATCGCCATTCCTACTTTGACGCGATCGCCTGGTTGCACTGAAATTTGCTTGACAATTCCGCCAGTTTGAGCGCGGATTGTTGACTGCTGAGTTGCTTCTACTTGTCCCAATAACTGGACACTTCTTGTAGCACTTCCAGTTGCCAGGGAGATTGTTTCAATTGGCTTTGGAGGTGGCGGCCCTTGTTGTGCAACAGAGGAGCGTGGTGCGCCACCAGGAGCTAGCATCCGCCAGATGATAATGCCACCGGTTGCCAGAAATAGAATCAGCAATCTCCAGAACCAAGGTTTACCCGAACGAGTTGGTGCTAACTCAGAAGGCACAGAACTATCTGATTGGGTTTCAACCGTTGAAACTTGATTTTCAGAAGTATCCATAGCGATTAACGGTGAGCTACTGAGGGTTAAGAACTAACTATTAACCGTTGAAAGTGAACAATGAATAGTC
>NZ_JADEXF010000380.1 GCF_015207245.1 Nostoc cf. edaphicum LEGE 07299 | reverse complement strand
ACCTAGTACCCGATGCTGATCAGCCATCTCTCAATCATCCAAGATCTAAAATCCTAAATCCCAAATCCTCTAGCTTTGCAACGCTCACCTCTATCCAGGAGCCAGCATCTCCCTCCCAGATCCTTCGTCAACTGGTGGCAAAACGGGCAGAACTGCCACTCTTTGCCATCAATGATGATCACCGTTTGCTAAGTGATCTGCATCTGAATTCCATTACCGTGGGACAGATTGTGACTGATGCAGCGCGATGTCTAGATATCTTACCTCCCGTTGCCCTGACCAACTATGCAGATGCCACTGTAGCCGAAGTTATCCAAGCATTAGAAGAACTGTCTGAAACTAGCAACTCCGTTTCTAGTGAAGATGACAATCCTTTTCCAATCGGGATTGACAGCTGGATTCGTCCTTTTACCGTTGAGTTGGTGGAACGTCCTTTGTCGGTACAGCGGCTTTCTGGAACTGTGATCGGAACGTGGCAGGTGATTGCACCACCAAATCATCCGCTGGCAGAGTCCTTGCGGGAGCAGTTCAGTCAGTGCGAAGGCAACGGGATTGTTGTGTGTTTGCCCCCCAAACCTGATGTGAGCCACATCCATCTCTTGCTGGCAGGTGCACGGGCAATGCTCGCAAATCAAGAACGCGATCGATTTATCCTGGTGCAACATGACAATAGTGGCGGAGCCTTTGCCCGTACCCTGCATCTGGAGATGTCTAAAGTAACCACCTGTGTTGTGAATGTCCCGGTCAATTGCCCGCAAGCAGCAGCATGGGTAGTTGCAGAAGCGGGCGCAGCAATTGGGTATGTGGAAGCACACTACGATGTAACTGGTAAGCGACGGGAGCCAGTTCTCCGATCGCTACCGCCTTTGGCAGCAGCAGATTTACCCCTAGATGCATTGGATGTGATGCTCGTCACAGGCGGTGGTAAGGGCATTACAGCTGAATGTGCGATCGCCTTAGCCAAAGAAACGGCTGTGCAGTTGGTCTTGCTAGGGCGATCGCATCCCGATACCGACACTGAACTGGCAACTAATCTTGAGCGCATGGCTGCTCTTGGCATTGCTTTCCAATATATTTCGGTAGATCTGACTGATGCCACCGCCGTCCAATCAGCCATCCAGGCTACAGAGGCTGAGATTGGTTCAGTGACAGCTATTTTGCACGGTGCTGCCCGCAACGTCCCGCAACGGTTGAGTACCTTAGATGAACCCGATTTTCTTCACACCCTTGCTCCAAAAGTTCAGGGTTTGCAGAATGTGCTGGCAGCAGTCAACCCAGAGCATTTACGGCTGTTGATTGGTTTTGGTTCGATCATTGCCCGAACAGGATTACCCGGTGAAGCGGACTATGGGCTAGCGAATGAATGGCTAGTGCGTCTGGTTGAACACTGGCAAGCAAATCATCCTCATTGCCGCTGTCTTGCTATAGAGTGGTCGATCTGGTCAGAAGTGGGAATGGGTGCCCGTCTGGGCAGGATAGACAACCTGTTGCGGCAGGGGATTACTCCGATCTCGACAGATTGGGGGATTGCCATGCTGTCTCACCTGCTGACTCAGCCATTCTCCGCAACTTCTATAATCGTGACTGGGCGTTTCGGCGGACTCCCGACACTTCCGGTTGAACACCCAGAACTGCCATTGCTGCGTTTTCTAGAACAGCCAAGAGTTTACTATCCCGGTGTGGAACTTGTGGCTGATGCCACCTTATTCACAGGAACCGACTTGTATCTAAATGACCATCAGTTTCAGGGTGAACGGGTGTTTCCAGCCGTCTTGGGGCTAGAGGCAATGGCACAGGTAGCTATGGCATTGGCAAGAACGGAGCAACGACCGATGTTTGAGCAGGTAAAGTTTGATCGTCCCGTTGTTGTTGCCGAATCCACACCTTTGAAGATTCGGATTGCTGCCTTGATGCATGAGCCGGGACACATTGAAGTTGCACTCAGAAGTGAGCAGACTGCATTTGCGGTGGATCACTTTCAAGCCACATGTTGGATTGGCAAACGGGGAGCAGAGATTGGTCAACTATCTACCCATGCGCCGAATTTAAAATCTGTCGCCTGCTCTGTTTCGCTGAATCCACACCGTGATCTTTATGGTAATCTCCTGTTCCATCAAGGGCGATTTCGGCGGTTGTGTGGTTATCGGCAACTGAGAGCGAAAGAGTGTTTGGCTGAAATTACACCAGATCAAGGCAGTAATTGGTTTAGCTCTTATTTACCTACACAACTTGTCTTGAGTGATCCAGCAGCCCGAGATGCAGCTGTTCATGCCTTGCAGGCGTGCATCCCCCACGCAACACTTTTGCCGATTAGTGTTGAGCGATTGGAATTGAGTGGTTTTCCAAGTACATCTCCACAGTTTGTATATGCTAAAGAACGTTGGCACGACGGGGACATTTTCATTTATGACCTAGAAATTCTCGATCGCTCAGGTCAAATTCTAGAACGCTGGGACGGATTGCAGCTAAAAGTAATTCAGCCACGAGAACCAGAAAATCCTTGGGTAGAATCATTGCTAGGCCCCTATCTGGAACGACGAATTCGGGAACTGGTTCCTGGAGGAGATCTCGCCGTTATAGTTGATTGCGATCCTCAAGTAGAACGACGAGTCCGCAGCGATCGCGCCATTCAACAAGCTATTGGATCAAAAGTACCAATCTGGCGGCGACCAGATGGTAAACCAGAAGTGGCAGGTTGCCAGCAAGTATCTGTATCTCATGCTGAAGCTTTGACTATAGCGGTTGCCAGTAAAGGTCCAATTGGCTGCGATGTTGAACCCGTGGTTCCTCGTCCTGTCTGTGTCTGGCAAGACCTGCTTAGTGTGGAGAGATTCAAACTAGCAGAAATCATTCATCAGCAGAAGGGAGAAGACCAGAATATTGCTGCTACTCGTGTTTGGGCGGCAATTGAGTGCTTGAAAAAGGCTGGTGCTATAGAGAGTGCCCCCCTTATACTGATTAATTCAACCACTGGTAACGATCAAGTTTTGCTGGAGTCAGGAGATTTGGTGATCTGTACCTTTGACATATCTGTGCAGACCTTTGCCCAAAAACTAGTTTTTGCTGTGCTTTTAAGGAAACAATAATCCTGAGCTAAACCTACAAGAGGATACTTGCCATGACGATTACTAGAAATTCCCCAACAAACCCCACATCACGAATTTTCCAATCTCTGATCCATGCCCTGAACGGGCGTTGGCATCAAAGAGCTATGCAGATTTTTATGCTTGTTATCCTCGCTCATCTTTTAGAACACTTGTGCCAAGGATTTCAGCTTTGGGTACTGCATTGGCCCAGACCCCAATGTCTTGGCGTACTAGGACTAGTCTACCCTTGGTTAGTGCATTCAGAGTGGTTGCACTACGGTCACGCTTTGTTTATGCTCCTTGGTTTGGTATTGTTGCGTCCAGCAATTACAATTACACAGGCGCTTTTTTGGTGGAATATTGCCTTTGTTATCCAGTTTTGGCATCACATTGAGCACGCCTTATTACTAGGGCAATCAATCATCCATGACAACCTATACAAATTTGCTGCGCCAGTTAGTATTGCACAGATCGTCGCACAACACTTTAGCAATCGTCCCTTTATTGGACAACCCTGGCTTCCTCGAATCGAACTGCATCTTTTCTACAACCTAATTGTGTTGATTCCGATGCTGATTGCCCTGCGTTACCATCGTTTTCCTCCAGCAGGTGATGTTGAAGCCGATTAGTCACAATTCATGCATAGGGTATTAAAAACTTGATGTTAAAGGAAGGATAGATGAAAGTATATGAATACCCGCACATTGTGGGTTTTGAAGAAACCAACCTTGTCGGCAATGTGTACTATGTAAACCACCTGAAATGGCAGGGGCGTTGTCGTGAAATGTTTCTAAGAGATCATGCCCCAACAGTTTTGACAGAGTTATCCCAGGGTCTTGCCTTGGCAACTGTTCGGGTATCCTGTGAGTATTTTGTCGAGCTTTATGCCTTCGACACGATCGCCATCCGTATGCACCTGAAAGAACTTACCCAAAATCGAGTCACAATGTTTTTTGAGTACTGGAGACTTGCAAACGGTAACGAGGAACTTATCGCTCGTGGTGAGCAACAAGTAGCCTGCATGAAACGAGAAGGAGAACAAATAGTACCAACACCTGTGCCGCCTGCACTGAAGGAAGCCTTACAGCCTTATGCTGATCTCAGGATATCTATTTGAGTAAACAGCGATCGCCGGAATTTCAAATATCGTTGCAAGTATAAGGAGATTCATATGCCAGTACATCATTTGCTATCTAATACCAATTGCCATGAAAGCACCACATTATTACGATATCAAGCAACTGAACGAGTCATCCTAGTCATGCATAAACGATTGGATGAAACACTCTCCCTACAGGACATGGCGGAGATCGCTGCCCTTAGCCCTTATCATTTCAATCGTGTATTTCGTCAAATCACAGGAATTCCGCCTTCCCAATTCCTCTATACACTGCGCCTTGAAGCTGCAAAGCGACTTCTCCTGACCACTCAACTCAGTGTTACTGATATCTGTTATGAAGTAGGATACAACAGCTTGGGTACATTTATCACTCGTTTTACCCAACTGGTGGGTCTATCACCTGGTCAGCTACGAAAGTTGTCGGAATATCTCATACCACGCTTCCACAGCTTCTATGATAATGTGCCTGAAATCAACGGGATTGTCCCATCAAATTTGAGCTTGACTGGCCAGGTTAAGGCTCCAGTTGACTATGTGGGACTGATCGTGATTGGATTTTTTTCAACGCCAATTCCTCAGGGACAGCCGATTGCTTGTACCATTTTAATGACACCTGGCAATTATCATCTCGCTTCTCTACCCGATGGGTTCTATTATCCATTTGCTGCGGCTTTTCCCTGGTCAGAGAATCCGATTACTGCCTGGTTGAAT
>NZ_JADEXF010000379.1 GCF_015207245.1 Nostoc cf. edaphicum LEGE 07299 | reverse complement strand
CCTCTGCGTTTCCCTCCGCGTCCCTCTGCGTTTAAAAAAAGATGACTCAACCAATTCCACCCATCACCCTACCACCGCCCGAAAACCCCCTACTCGAAGGTGAATGGTTACGAGAACGCTTACAACGGTGGCTAGATACAGAATTTATCCCCGAAGCAGTCAACCAAAATATTGCTCAACGAGCCGCACAGATTTTTGTGCGTCAACGGATGGAAGGAGAAAATGACCTTGGTTCTCTAGTAATTGCCATTGTCACAGAGATGCAGTCCTATGATTTTTCCAATAGCTTCTACGGAGAGTTTGCGATCGCCAACGCCGTCAGCGATCTACTCTTAGAAAGTCTGGGAATTGATAAGTGTTGTGGTCAATAATATTTTGTCATTTGTCATTTGTCCTTTGTCATTTGTTCTTTACCAATGACTAATGACTAATGACTAATGACTCTTGACTACCAACTAGACTTAACAACTCCAGGTAAAAGACCTTCATGCGCCCATTCTCGTAGTACGTTCCGAGACAACCCAAAATCGCGGTAAACTCCTCTAGAACGACCAGTCAACCAACAACGGTTGCGGTGGCGGGTGGGCGCACTATTCCGGGGTAGCTGTTGAATTTTCCGGTGGATTTCCAGCTTATCCAAAGGAGATGCTGCACTTCTGAACTCTTCTAAGAGAGCTTCTCGCTTGTCAGCATACTTTTCGATCAACTTGGTGCGCTTTTTCTCGCGCTCAATCAAGCTCTTTTTTGCCATAAATTCTGTAACTTATTTTAAGACACCGTTTTCCATTCTACAGTCTCTCCATCAATTCTGGGGTTACTTGTGTCGCTTACCCTACAACCACTGGTTTATTTGCAGCAGGACATAAATCGGCAAGCTCGCAAGCAACGCAGACGGGAGAGCGGGCTTTACAAATAGCACGACCGTGATAAATCAGCCGAATTGACCAATTTTCCCAATCAGGCTGAGGCAACAAACCCATTAAATCTTGCTCAATCCGAACGGGGTCTTTTGCTTCAGTTAAACCCAAACGATCGCTGAGGCGCTTAACGTGAGTATCTACCGTCACGCCAACATTAATGCCATAAGCATGAGCCAAGACTACATTTGCTGTTTTGCGCGCCACACCTGGAAGCTTTAATAATTGCTCCATTTGGTTGGGGACAACAGAGTTAAACTCAGTGACAATCATCCGACACGCGGCTTGAATGTTCTTGGCTTTGTTGCGATAAAACCCAGTTGAACGCACCAAAGTTTCTAATTCTACCAAGTCAGCGATCGCTAGACTCTCAGCATCAGGAAACTTATCAAATAAAGCTGGTGTTACCTTATTCACCCGCTCATCAGTACACTGAGCAGAGAGAATCGTTGCCACCAACAGTTGTACTGGTGTTGAGTAGTTCAAAGAGCAAGTCGCATCTGGATAAAGACGCTTCAGACGAGCTAAAATTTCTAGCGATCGTTGCTTTTTAGATAACGATTTGCGGGTAGTAACGCTCACTGGAATAATTTTTGTACCCATTCCAATTGGCTAGTTAATTGGGTAGTTTCTTTGACGATCAGAAAAATTCCTAACCCTAAGAGTAACACCAAACCAGTTTGCATTACACCTTCTTGAATCCGAGAGGGTACAGGCTTACCGCGTAAACCTTCAATCAGCAGAAAAGCTAGTTGTCCGCCATCCAAGGCTGGTAAAGGCAAAATATTGATAATAGCTAAGTTAATGCTGATAATTGCCGCAAAAGACAACAAGTTTACGCTATTATCATCAGCTAATTTTGCACCTATTTTGACAATGTTAACTGGCCCAGAAACTTGTCCAGCAGTTTGTTGAAAGTTGGTAATTAACTGTCCAAAACCGCTGAGTGTCCCAACAAATAATTGTTGAAATCTATTAGCAGCAAGACCGAAAATTTCAAAAGGACTATTAGGACGGCGATAAACTGCTGTAGCATTTGGACTAAGTGCCACGCCAACTACACCTTTGCCATCGGCTCCCAGTTTTGGCGTTAATTTCAGGGTTTGTTGTTGTTTTTCACGCAGAATTTTCAGTTCGATTTGCTGATTGGGATGAGTTTGAATTTCTTTAGTCAGCAAAGGAGTTGATTTATCAGAAGCCGGGAGTTCTTGACCGTTAACAGCCAGAATAATATCTCCTTCCCGAATTCCTGCTTGATAGGCAACAGATTCTTGATTAACAGGCTGTACAACGACACCAGCTTGATAGTTTAATTCCTTGGGAATGCCGACAATACCCAATTGCAGAACCAACACCAAGTAGGCAAATATTAAATTTGCGATTACTCCGGCACTGATAACGATCGCTCGGTCTAAAACTGGACGGTTACGCAGCAGATTTGGGTCATTGGGTGGAACATCGCTATCGGGGTCATCATCGGGAAAGCCGACAAAGCCGCCCAAGGGAAAGGCACGGACAGCATATTCGGTTTGCGAACCTTGGTACTTTAAAAGAACTGGGCCAAAACCCAAAGAAAAGCGGTTAACGAGAATGCCTTGAGAACGGGCTGCAACAAAATGTCCCAACTCGTGTACCAAGATCAAAACAGCCAAGACTGCGATCGCTGCTAAAACTGACATAGAGTAAATTGCGAAGATATTAAGCTATAGTTATCTCCATTCTAATTGGGCATTGGGCATTGGGTATTGGGTATTGGGTATTAGTCATTGGGCATTGGGTATTAGTCATTGGTCATTGGTCATTGGTCATTGGTCATTGGTCATTGGTCATTGGTCATTGGTCATTAGTTTTTAACAAAGGACAAAGGACAAATGACTAATGACAAATTATAAAATTTCACGCCCCAAGTAAGGTTGCACCGCTTCTGGTATTCTTACTGTCCCATCAGGTTGTTGATAATTCTCCAAAATTGCTGCCATCGTCCTTCCTACCGCCAAACCCGAACCATTGAGAGTGTGTACGAACTGAGTACCTTTCTTCCCCGCCTCTTTGAAACGAATATCAGCCCGTCGTGCCTGGAAATCTATAGTATTGGAACAGCTAGAAATTTCGCGATATTTGCCAGAAGAGGGCAACCAAACTTCTAAATCATAAGTTTTGGTAGAGGCAAATCCCAAATCTCCAGTACTTAAATTTACTACTCGGTAAGGCAACCGCAAGGCCTGTAAAATTGCTTCTGCATTCCCTACCAATTTCTCCAGTTCATCAAAAGACGTACTGGGTTCGACAAACTTCACCATTTCCACCTTGTTAAATTGATGTAGGCGAATTAATCCCCGCATATCGCGCCCATAACTACCAGCTTCGCGGCGAAAACAGGGGGTAAAGGCACAGTGGTAAATAGGCAAATCTTCAGCAGCGAGAATTTCACCCCGATAGAGATTTGTAACTGGAACTTCAGCTGTCGGAATCAGCCATAAGTCATCATCAGCGCATTTAAAGCTTTCTTCCGCAAACTTGGGTAACTGACCGGTCGCTGTCAAAGACTCGGTATTCACTAACAGCGGCGGACTGACTTCTACATACCCAGCTTGAGTATGAAGAGTCAGCATAAATTGAATTAATGCCCTTTCCAATGCCGCACCAGCGCCTATTAATGTCACAAAGCGACTTTGGGCAACTTTTACAGCTCGTTCAACATTGAGAATACCCAGCTTTTCGCCAATTTCCCAGTGAGGCAGAATATTCGGATTTTGGGGAATGTACTCATCACCCCAACGCCGCACTTCTACGTTATCTTCCTCATTCTTTCCAAGGGGTGTAGAGTCGCTTGGCAGGTTGGGAAGTGCCAACACAAGTTGAGCAATTTCAGCTTTGAGGTCTTTTTCTTGGGGTTCCAGTTGACTCAACGTAGCTTTGACAGAGTTACCTTCATCCCGTAAAGCTTGAATTTCTGCGTCTTGAGGATTAATCCCAGATTTAATCTTCTGACCGACAATTTTACCAATTTCGTTGCTACGGGCTTGGAGTTGACTACGCGTCCCCTCAAGTTCCCGTTGTTGCCGATCTAACAGTAATATCGGTTCGATGTCGTATTTACCACTACGACTATTCAATCGTTCTTGAACTAATTGCGGATTTTCCCGTATTTGCTTGATATCCAGCACAGATTTTTCTCAGTTTTTAGCCTATTATCTACCTGCCAACACATCAGCATATACTGATTTTGGCTTTGTATGAGCAGAAAAGCAACCATTTAAATTTTTCTAGCCTTCCCTGTCAATCTTGTCAGGGCTAGAAAAATTTAAAATCCAAAGTTTGATATTAATCTTCCGATTTTCTCGATTCTTGAGTGTTTGCAGGTGACGGTAGCCAGTAGGCAAGTACGCCTGATAAACCACTCCAGTAGACTGCTTGGTTTTGGCTATTATCGCGTTCCATAAAGATTAGGGAACTACATAATCCAATCATCAATGTGCTAAAAAGTACTTGTATACCAAACTTCCAGATTTCTAGTTTTTTCATAGTGTAAGACCTCCAATAAAAATTAATTCACCCTTATAACGGTTCTAATATCACTCTTTAGATGGGTGCCAATATTAAGTAACTGGTATTAGTCTTCATACTGTACTTTGATAATTTCGGAAAAGTACAATCAATACATTTGAATTATTGCCATACAACCTTTGAAAAGAGGAGAAAAGAAGTCAAAAGAATTGCTGATTTTTGACTATTACCTTTTCTTCTGACTCCCTTTTCTAAGGTCGGTTAATGCGATTGAGTAACCAAAGTGACGCCACCAGCCCTGCAAAGTGAGCTGAGACGGTGTTAGTATTTGCCTGTACTACAAGCATATCTAGACCGCTAATAATCCGGGTAGGGTCAAAAAATTGGGTAGTTATCGCTTGTGGAGATATGGAGCGTGCTACCAGTGTGCCAACGATCGCTTGCGCTCCCAAAAGAGTCACTAGCGTTCCTCCTAAATTCACCCACACCCCTAAGCGTAATAC
>NZ_JADEXF010000378.1 GCF_015207245.1 Nostoc cf. edaphicum LEGE 07299 | reverse complement strand
CGTCAGCGCTATGTTGTTTGGCATCAGTGCATTGGGCTATTGGGGATTAGAAATCGTTGAAGCTAACACAATCCCGACGATAGAAGATATGATACGATTGGCAAACCCAAAAACATATTTGTTTCGGTTGGATGCTGTTTACTTTTTCTAGCTTTCTTGGGAGTGCTTCTTTTGGTGACGAGTTTACGCTCTGAAATTAAGAAGATAGATGTCTAAAAATTAATGCGACGATAGATTTCAGTCAGGGGAATTTCTACGTTTAAACTGTGCAGCATAATCGTCCGCTCAAGGTTAGAGTGAACTTGCCATAGCCAGCGATCGTTACTGTTACGATCCAAGTTGTGATATTGCTCAATGTAGGGTTCAGTTTGGCTTACAAGCAGATATTCACAAAAGCTGGCAATAGAGCGATATTTTCTGAATTTATCCCCGCGATCATAAGCTTCAGTAGAGGGTGATAAAACTTCGACAATAAGCATTGGATTCAGAATTTCATCATTACGATTGCCATTGAACTCTGGTTCACCATTAATAACCATCAAATCAGTATAAGTACCACATTGATATTCAGGAATCCAAACTCGCAAGTCGCTGTTATACAAACGAAAATCCGTGTCTCTCAGTAAAAACCCTAAGTAAATTAAGAAGTTGCTGGCGATCGCGCTATGAGTAACCGATCCTCCCGACATAGTAATAATCTCTCCGTTGCGGTATTCATGGCGTTCTGGACTGGTTTGTTCCATAGCCCGATACTCGTCTAAGGTAAGGCGAGTTGTTATTACATCTGGGGGACTGGTTTGAGCAAAAAGCACAATCAAACCTCTTGAATAATTAGCTCTAAAACTATTATCAGCAACGGAGGGAAGAATTGCCAATTTCATCACGACTTGCGCCATAGCGTATCCGTCCGCCGGAAATAATCACTACTCCCAAACAACCAACACTCCATCCACGCAAGCTACCCTCCACTGCGGAAACTTCGCCAGCAACTTCTTGATCGCAATCTGCTTTCGCGGGATCATCATTCCAAACGATGTTTCAACCGTTTAAAGCAATTTCGTCGGATTACTACACGGGATGAGAAAAAAGCTGATAACTACCTTGCAATACTGACCCTGGCTTCTATCATTACTTTGGCTATAGTTTTAAAACACGCCCTAGTGCAAGAGGCACTGCAACGGACACGGACTAATATTCAGTCCCTAACAACAACTTTAAATGCTTGGAAAGAGGTGTCCAAAAGCACAAACTTCAAAGGCGGCTAAAAAATTGGTGTTGCTAGATTCGCATGATGATACCATGCTAGAAGAAGCGGTGGAAGCCGCAGTCTTTCTTCAAGAGAGCAGCTAAATTTCTTTGCCCTAACTTAGAGCGATTGTCCAAGGTTTTCAGATCATGGAAAACCATAAGAAGAAATCCCAATGAACTACGACATCAAAGACAAAACCATTTTGGTTACGGGCGCAAATCGCGGCATCGGCAAGGCGATAGTTGAGTCCTTTGTTGAACACGGAGCCACCAAAGTCTACGCGGCTGTTCGTCAGCTCAACAGTATCTCCTCATTGGTTGAACAATACGGCTTACGGGTAGTACCAATTCAGGTTGATTTAGGCGATCCCCAATCTATTGTTGCTGCTGCTCAAACTGCCCCAGATGTGCAAGTGGTTATCAATAATGCAGGAGTTTTTCAAGCAGGAACTCCCTTAGCTGAGAATGCGATCGCCGCTCTCGAATTTCAGATGAACATCAATGTATATGGATTGATCTACATGGCTCAGGCGTTTGCCCCGGTACTCAAAGCCAATGGAGGTGGTGTCTTTGCTCAAATCAATTCTGTTGCTTCGCTCAAGGGTTTCCCCGACTCTGGCACTTACTGTGCCTCAAAAGCTGCGGCCTATTCAATCACCCAGGTATTACGAGAACTATTGAGTGAGCAGGGCACGCTGGTGCTAAGTGTTCACCCTGGCCCGATTGCCACGGATATGAGCGATGCGGCAGGACTGACTGAGATTGCACAGCCACCTGCACTTGTGGCAGACGGGATAATAAAAGCTCTCAAAGCTGGGGATTTTCACGTCTTTCCTGACTCGGTGGCTAAACAAATGGGTGATGCTTATAAGAGCTTTGCCCAAAATGTCATTGAGGTGTCATCAAGTTAACTACATTCCAGGGTAACGCTCTAGACAAGGGGATTTGGGTATTAAACAGCAAGCCCAAACTCTTCTTGATTGAACAGATTCACTACTCCTGCTGATTCACCAACACCCCATCAACAATTGCAACCCCCCACTGCGGATACTTCACCAGCAATCTCTTGATCACAATCTGCTTTCGCGGGATCATCCCAACACTCCTGCAAGAAATCAAACCCCGGATTCTGCCCCGAATTTGCCGCAACTTTTGCGCCACTTTCTCAATTCAATTGCAGGAAGTATGTCAACTCTCAAAAGAAGCGTTCCACTAAATAAGCCGCATATTCCATACCATAAGGTACGCTCACCCCAGCAGTCATTTCATTAGCAAAGTAGGTGTTTTGATTACCTTGCAAGATTTCTAATCGTTGATAAATACCATCCTTGAGGTCTTCGGCTGAAAAATGAGAGAACCACTTCCAAATTAGGGGTTGCCCCAAAGGTGTCAGTTGAGTCCCTCCAAGCTTTTTGACACAATCGGCTATGTTGCTTTCCAACTCTTCAAAAGTTGTCGTTTCATCCATGAATGGATAAAAGTTGTAGATTTTACTGCCTGGATCAACCTCATAGATAGCTAATGGATAACTAGTTGGTAAAGGCTGATTTAAAGTATTTCTAATGACGTAGAATATGTTTGTAGGTAAACCCTCTACTTTACAAGTAATAACTGCTCTTTTAATTGTACGTACCCTAGAAAAAATATCTGCTTCTTCAGGGGAAACATCTGCTACGCCAAGAAATTCATCTACAGGAGCAGTCCAAATTAAACGCTCAAATTCCCATTGATTTGAGGCAGTTTCAACCACAATTGTTTGACCACGAGAAACACGTTCAATAGTTTGTCCTAGACACAAGTGATGAGTTGCTGCTAAACGATTCCATAATTCTTGATTCCCTTCTTGCAATTGAGGCATATTCAGAACCAATTTTTTCAAGAAATTGCAACGGTTCAATAATGCCAGTAGCCGAATCACATAAGCAGTAGAAGCTTCTTGTTCCAGATATCCAAATTGTGCCGCATTCGCAATCGGCATTAAAGCATCTCGAATAAAATCCAAACCCTGTTTGTTAAACCATTGAGGTGAGGATTCATTCATTCCTCGGTAAACAGGATTAATATAGCCTGGATCTGAATACCGAGTATACTTGTCTAATTCTTGGAAAAATGTCCTCAACTGCCAGAGTCGGCTGAATAAAGAATATTTGGACTCCACTAAAAACGGGCTAGTAACTTTGCTTGTAGCTAAGTCAAATACTTGCACTCGTGGCATCACATGAACCGATGGAGAAATCCCATACCTTTTTCTGTATTTTTTGTACAAGGGGCTAGGTAAGATCCAAACAGTTCCACCCTCGTAAATACCACGGGCTTGAAGACTTGCGTCTGCGTATCTAATTGAATATGTTTTACCACCTACGCGATTCTTGGCATCAATGATGGTGATATTTTTATATCCAAGATCGCGCAATTCTTCAGCAGCCGTTAAACCAGCGCATCCAGCACCAACGATACCAATACGGATTGAAGGTTCACAGATTAAACGATTAATTCGCATCGTAATTGTTAGTGAGAATTTCAGTCCCATTTAATTGTACTAACTTTATGAGAATGGGCAAGAATTCATCCAATTCATCAACGGCAAGGAAATGTTAGTTGAGACGGCGTGGCGTTGGGAGTGGGAACGAGTGCTGGAATATGCAAGTATTTGATTAGCGATCGCATGAAACCGCAACATGAATAGTAATCGCTAGCCATTGCAATCAAGCAACACCCCATCCACAATCGCAATTCCCCACTGCGTATACTTCGCCAGTAGTTTCTTGATCGCTATCACCAGCGCCGGATCATCCCAGCATTCCTGCAAGAATCCAAAACCCGGATTCTGCCCCGAATTCACCGCAACGCATGAGTTTCTGCATACGCTCAGGTCGCATATTTGACCGCGCTACAAAGAAAGTCATAGTAAAGCACTTTTCAAACAACCTCTTAAATATTGGATATCAAAAATGTTTCTAACGTCAGTGAGGAGAAGACTCCCAATTCATCATAATTAGCAATTAGTTGATACATTTCGTAATTATTAATCAGCCAATTGGCGATTAGAGAAAAAGGAGTGTCTATACTGATTGAACTAGGACAATTAATAAAAACACCATCAGGTAAATAGTAATATTTATGCCCGGATTTATACCAATTAAATTGAGTTACTATTGGTTTTGAAATCTTCAGATTGGGAGTAATAGTCATAGATGTCCCTTGCCAATTCCCACTAAAGTCCCGTTCTAGTAATTGATTTAATTCAGTTGACCAGTATTTACTAGGTAATCCATTACAGTCTTCACGAATATTTGCTGTATGAAATAAATTTCCGCTCTCGTCGTAAACAATACCTACACTATGCCGTAAATCTTCATATCGAAAGAATAATTCTATCCCAAAATATGAGTTGGGTTTTAACTTCACTGTTGCCCAAGTAGCATGACCCAAAGCAAAAAAATATCCTCGCATCGTCTCGCGTGATGGGTGAAAAAGTCCATTATCTAAGCTATTTGACAGAAAACTAAATTCCCAACTCTCTTGCTTAGTTTCGCCATTTGCATAAATATAAGTATTGGTATGAATGATTTTAGTTTTTTCTGGATTGCTTTTGAAACTTCTCAGACTCTGAAACGATTCTTTGACATCACGAACTGGTGTATATCGCGTCCAAATTCCATGCCAATTGAGCAAATGGTGAGTACAATAA
>NZ_JADEXF010000377.1 GCF_015207245.1 Nostoc cf. edaphicum LEGE 07299 | reverse complement strand
GAATAAAAACTTTTGGTAAAAAAGATACCGCTTGTCCAAATATCACCGAAAGGATTGTCATCGCGGCTAAAGCAGCTGTCACACCTATAAATACCAGCCGCCGCGGGTGGTGCATTGCCAAAATCACAGCAATAAAAAATGTTTTATCGCCTAGTTCTGAAACTGTAATTAGTAATAAACCTGCGGTAAAAGCTGTTAACACTCTCTCAAGCTCCTGAAGAATCGTTTACCGATGTGAAGCTTGATGAGAACCAAAAGACCTCACCAAGTTTACACTTTTCGGTGTGAACTTAGTGAAGGTCTCGCTTTCAAATATTGATTACTTGCCACCTGAACCAGGCTCATCGCCAGTATGTTGATTCAGATGTACTGGCTTTTATGTTTTTTGCCAGCAGCTACTCCCCTTCTATGCAAAATGCATTATACATTTTTTATAAGTATAAGTCAAGAGTAGGGAATGGAGAGCATCTGAATTTTAAAGTGTTTTAAGCTCACATACGATTTGTATTATCTGTCTATTGCTGGGTAATCAACCAATGCTTGCTATAGTTACCTTTCGTTAGGCAATCACAGTAATATTTGCACTATTAAGCATTGCCTGATTCGAGAACTGGGCGATTTGGACTTGTGCTGTACCACCAACTCCATCTTTATCAAAGAATAAGTTACCCGTAGTTTGATTGTAGATGAAGCGATCGCCTGCGGTTGTCGCATTAGTCCCAAGTCGGAACAAGCCAGAATCGAGTGTACTATTCAGAGATTGGCTCAGTCCAAATTCTGCCTTGGAAATAAAGATAGTATCATCTGCAAGAATAAAATCAGCGATGGTATCATACCCTCCAGTGCGGCTACCAGCAAGGTTAAAGCTATCTCGCCCAGTTCCACCAGTCAATACATCTCGACCAACTCCTCCAGAAAGTAGATCATCACCTGCACCACCTAGCAAGGTGTCATTGCCTGAGTTACCAAAGAGGTTATCGTTGCCATCAACTCCATTCAAGATGTTAGCGGCACTATTTCCCGTCAAGATGTTATCAAGGTTGTTACCAGTACCATTGATTACCTTGCTTCCAATCAGGGTCAAATTTTCCAAGTTATCTGCCAATACCCAACTGATGGAAGATTGGACTAAATCTATACCTGCATTGAAGCCTTCAGTAATCGTATCGTTGAGGCTGTCTACAGTGTAAATGTCATTGCCGGCTCCACCATCAAGGCTATCATTACCGACTCCACTATCAAGGCTATCATTACCAGAACCACCAATTAAGGTATCATTACCGGAACCACCAATCAGGCGATCGCTACCATCAAATCCATTTAAGATGTTAGCGCCAGTATTTCCTGTGAGGATGTTATTTTCTTTGTTACCAGTACCATTGATTGTTGTGGTTCCAGTCAGAGTCAAGTTTTCCAGGTTATCTGCCAACACAAAACTCACAGAAGACTTGACTAAATCTGCACCTGCATTAGCGAATTCAGTAATAAAATCATTCGGGTTGTCTACGATGTAAGTGTCATTGCCGATTCCACCATTGAGATTATCAGATCCCAAACCTCCATCTAAGGTGTCATTGCCAATTCCACCCAACAAGGTGTCATTACCTGAATCACCGAAAAGTTTATCGTTGCCGTTTTCTCCACTCAAGGTGTTAGCGGCAGTATTTCCAATCAAAATGTTATTAAGGCTGTTACCAGTACCATTGATTGCTTCGGTTCCAGTCAGGGTCAAGTTCTCCAGGTTATCTGTTAACACCCAACTCACAGAAGACTTAACTAAATCTGTGCCTGCACTGGCGGATTCAATAATAGTGTCGCCGATGCTGTCTACAGTATAAGTGTCATTGCTTTTACCACCAATGAGACTGTCATCTCCTGCACCACCATCTAAGAAATCATTGCCGTCGCCGCCATCAAGGGTGTCGTTATCACCTAGTCCTTGGAGCGTGTCATTGCTCTGCAATCCTGAGATGATATCTCTGTTCTCTGTACCAGTTAGGTTGTTTGCACCTGAAGTGCCAGTAATTTCATTAGGAAGTTGACTAATGGTATTAGCCACTGTCAAGACAAAAATATCGCTGACAGTTGCAGTCCCATCACTGGCGGTAACTTTAATGTTGAGGCTACCAACGTTTTTATTTGTGGGAGTTCCACTGAATATGGTGCCGTTGAAGGTCAACCAAGCAGGAAGTGGGTCACCATCTTCCAAGGTGACGGTATAGGTAAGGTTATCTCCTGCATCCACATCGGTAAAGGTGTTTGCTGGTAGGGTGAAGCTAAAAGCGGTGTCTGTTGTCGATGTTTGGTCAACAATTGTATTCGCCACTGTTGGGGCATCGTTAATATTATTGACTACGATCGCGATCGCTTTCTCATAGAATAAGCCACCCCGATCTGTGGTGCGTAAAAGGATGTTGTAGCTATTCTTGATTTCGTAATCTGGCGAGCTATTAATCCGTAACTCGTTACCAACAATCGTGAAGGCGCTGTTATCAGTGCTGCCAGTACCCGAAACTAGGGTGTAAGTGTGGGTGTTATCTGCATCTGGATCAACAGTGCTAAAGTTGCCAATTACTGTGTTGGCAGGAACATTTTCGTTAACACTAGTGGCACTCAGGCTCAGGTCAGTGGGAGTAGTAGGAGTACTGTTCAGGTCAAGCTTAAAAAGTTCTTGCCCAGTGTTGCCGTTGTCAGCAACAAAGTAGAGTTTGCCATTAACGTAAGTTAGGTTGTTGGGACTAGAACCAGATAAATTAGTATTAATATCTTTGACACGGACAGTACCAGCCTCAGTGCCATCACTCTTCCACAATTCAGAGCCACCGCTGCTGTCGTAGGCACTGAAGTACAGCGTGCCGTTGACATTCGTCAGATTTTGCGGAAAAGAGTTACCCGTGCCAGAGAAGATATCTTTGACGCGGACAGTACCAGCCTCAGTACCATCACTCTTCCACAGTTCAGAGCCACCACTACTGTCAGAGGCACTGAAGTACAGTGTGCCGTTGACATTCGTCAGATTGTATGGGTTAGAGCTACCCATGCCAGAGAAGATATCCTTGACGCGGACAGTACCAGCCTCAGTGCCATCACTCTTCCACAGTTCATAGCCACCACTGCTGTCGGAGGCATTAAAGTACAGCGTGCCGTTGACATTCGTCAGATTGCGCGGTTCAGAGCTACCCATACCAAAGAAGATATCCTTGACGCGGACAGTACCAGCCTCAGTGCCATCACTCTTCCACAATTCAGAGCCACTGCTCTCGGTAGCAACAAAGTACAGCGTGCCGTTAACATTAGTCAGATTTTTCGGGTTAGAGCTACCCGTACCAGAGACGATATCCTTGACACGGACAGTACCAGCCTCAGTACCATCACTCTTCCATAGTTCAGAGCCACCACTGCTGTCGGTGGCATTAAAGTATAGCGTGCCGTTGACATTCGTTAGATTGTAAGGGCTAGAGCTACCCGTGCCAGAGAAGATATCCTTAACGCGGACAGTACCAGCCTCGGTGCCATCACTCTTCCACAGTTCATAACCATTACTACTGTTGTAGGCAGTGAAGTATAGCGTGCCGTTGACATTCATTAGATATTGCGGGCCAGAGCTACCCGTGCCAGAGACGATATCCTTGACGCGGATGGTACCGGACTGGGTGCCATCACTCTTCCACAATTCCTGACCTCCACTGCTGTCGTAGGCTCTGAAGTACAACGTGCCGTTGACATTCGTCAGATATTCCGGGTTAGAGCTACCTGTGCCAGACAAGATATCCTTGACGTGGACAGTACCAGCCTCAGTGCCATCACTCTTCCATAGTTCCCGATACCCATTACTCTCGGTGGCAACAAAGTACAGCGTGCCGTTGACATTCATCAGAGAGGACGGCTCAGAGGAGATTGTAGCAGTATTAATATCCTTAACGCGGACGGTACCAGCCTCAGTACCATCACTCTTCCACAGTTCAGTGCCAACACTGCTGTCAGAGGCATCAAAGTATAGCGTGCCATTGACATTCGTCAGATTTTGGGGGTTAGAGCTACCTGTGCCATTATTAATATCCTTAAGGCGGACGGTACCAGCCTCGGTGCCATCACTCTTCCACAGTTCAGTGCCACCACTGCTGTCAGTAGCACTGAAGTACAGCATACCGTTGACATTCGTCAGATTTTGCGGGTTAGAGCCACTGGTACCAGTATTAATATCCTTAACGCGGACAGTACCAGCCTCGGTGCCATCACTCTTCCACAGTTCATAGCCACCACTGCTGTCGTAAGCAACAAAGTAAAGCGTGCCGTTGACATTTGTTAGATTTTGCGGAAAAGAGTTACCCGTGCCAGAGAAGATATCCTTAACGCGGACAGTACCAGCCTCGGTGCCATCACTCTTCCACAGTTCATAGCCACCACTGCTATCGTAGGCAACGAAGTATAGCGTGCCGTTGACGTTCGTCAGATTGTAAGGGCTAGAGCCACTGGTACCAGAGATGATATCCTTGACGCGGACAGTACCAGCCTCAGTGCCATCACTTTTCCACAGTTCTCGACCCCCACCGCTGTCGTAGGCATTGAAGTACAGCGTGCCGTTGACATTCGTCAGATTTTGCAGCAAAGAGCTACCCATACCAGAGGCGATATCCTTGACGCGGACAGTACCAGCCTCAGTACCATCACTCTTCCACAGTTCCTCACCCCCACTGCTGTCGGTGGCACTGAAGTACAGTGTACCGTTGATATTCGTCAGATTTTGCGGGTTAGAGCCACTGGTACCAGTATTAATATCCTTAACGCGGACAGTACCAGCCTCTGTGCCATCACTCTTCCACAATTCCTGGTTCCCACTACTGTCGGAGGCATTGAAGTACAGCGTGCCATTGACATTCGTCAGATTTTGCGGGTTAGAGCTACTGCCATAGTAGATATCCTTGACGCGGACAGTACCAGCC
>NZ_JADEXF010000376.1 GCF_015207245.1 Nostoc cf. edaphicum LEGE 07299 | reverse complement strand
GGATAAGCGGGAACTGCAATTACCCCAGCATATAAGCAGCCAAAGAAGGCAGCAATAAAATCAAGTCCAGGTGGGTAGAGAAGTAGAGCGCGCTCGCCAGGATTTATGATACTTTGTAGTTGAGACGCAATCACCTTTGCTTGTTGGTCTAACTCTTTATAGGTAAGCTTGGCAACTTCTGTTTCTCCGTCTTGCAGAAAAATAAAAGATGTTTTATCTGGCTCAATCAAGGCTCTCGCTTTAACAATATCAATAAAATTGGCAATCTCCAGGTTCATCCCACGTAATTTTCTCAAGTATAAATATTAAAGAATTTACCAAATTATATTAAGAAAAAATATCAGCAATTCTAAATTTAAGAATTGATCAGGAATTCAGCGTACTCTGTAAGAGTTGCAAGCTAGCAAAAGCGTCTCGTAGAGAGCGTCGGCAGGAGACAGAAGGAAAGAGGATTTTAGCCTACTTTACTTTTATTAACATAGTTTGATTTTTTCCACTCCTTCTACTTATCTTGAGGAAAGGTAATTCTTCGGGTGTTGTTATACGCAATACTAAGATATTCTTGCTTTCTTCGCCAAGATTGTCATGGTTCAATTCGATGAACAGCTACGCCGCTTAGTTACAGAAGCCTGTGGACACCAACCTGGAAGCCCTCAGCGTCAGAAGCTGCTCACGCAAATTATTCGCTTGACAGCAAGTAGACTCTGGAGGGAAACTACTCCTTACTATCAAGACGCACTACAACAAACTTGGTTGTATTTCTGTCGCAATGTTTGTGAAGGTTTGACAGGTCAAATCTACGATCCCAATTATGGCAGTGTGATCACCTGGCTAAATGCTTACCTAAAACGGAGACTACAAGACTTTTACCTTAACCAGAACCGAGAACAAGCCACAACAGTCCCTCTGAGAATTCGTCAGTCTACATCCGGTGGAACAAGTGAAACCATTGACCCTGTAGATAACCTACCGGCTAATCCCCAAGCACCTCCGATTTTGGAAGACTTGGAGATATGGGCAAAGACAGATTCGGATGGGGAACTGCGCGGTACTTACATTAAAGGACGTTCAGATGTGAATTGTCAGGTGTTAATTCTCAAACGCTTACCCCCAGAAATTAGCTGGAAAGATTTATCTGAGGAATTTGGATTGTCAATTCCGACATTAAGCAGTTTTTATCAACGCCAATGTTTACCACGTTTGCGTAAGTTTGCAGAATTGGAGGGATTATTATGATCGGTGCTGTTAGTGAATAGCTAGGGTTGAGCTTTTTGTTCATTCTCAATCAATCTTAGCGATGCTTGTGGCGGGGGTAGCGATCGCGCGCAACACCTGCCCAACTTCTTATGTTTCATATCTAGCAAGCTTTTTGCCGTGAATTACAGCTATTTGAAGGTTTTTTTCTACAAGGCAGCTATTATAAACATCACTTTCCCAGTTAAGAATGTAGCATTGCCAATACTTTGCAAAAAATTGGCGAAATATTTATCTTGCTAAAAAATTACATTTTTACTACGCAATAATACTTAAAAAAATTAACTTGTATTTAAAGTATCAAAATTCTGGTTATTTATTTCTAAAGTATTCCGGAAACACGAGGGAATGTCAGAAAAACTAAATAAAAGGACTACTTACTGAGTAACCAGGTCATGACCCACCACATAATCGGTAAATTACTACAAGGGCGTTACCAAGTTGTCCAAAGCCTCGGTGCAGGGGTATTTGGGCAAACATACATTGCTGTAGATGTAGATTATCCAGAGAATCCCAAATGCGTTATTAAGCAGATTAAAGTTAACAGTTCCGAATCTGGTTATTTGGAGATGCTGAGATTACTGTTTTTGACTGAAACTGAAACCCTGAAGCTTCTGGGAAGCCATGACCAAATTCCTGAATTCATCGCCTGCTTTGAAGAAAACGAGCGATTTTATTTAGTGCAAGAGTGGATTGAAGGACATGCGCTGACTGCGGAATTGCCCATTGACGAATATTTCGGGTGTCTGTGGAGTGAAAGCGAAGTTGTAGAATTTTTGATAGATGTCTTAGGTATTCTAGAATTTATCCACTCTCAAGGCGTGATCCATTGCGATATCAAGCCGGAAAACTTGCTCAGACGCGATCGCGATTGCAAGTTAGTTATGATTGACTTTGGCTCAATCCAGTCGATCGATTTTGGTATAGGTGCAGAATTGCCCATTTATAGAATTCCCGTCACTTCATTGGGATACATACCGCCAGAACAATTTATTGGTCAAACACAGCCCAACAGTGATATTTATGCTTTGGGTATGATTGCTATCCAGGCCTTAACAGGGCTAGAACCACTACAATTAAAAACCGATCCTTCTACTAATGAAATTTTTTGGCGTTCTCAAAACACGCCAGTTAACGATTATCTAGCTGCTGTTCTCAGCCAAATGATCCGCTATAATCACCAAGACCGCTTTCAGTCTGCGGGTGAAGTGCTGCGGGTACTCAAACAAATAATCTGGGAACCTCAGCCATCAGAAACATTAGAGGGAGATTCTCAATTTTCTCTAGAAGTAGCGAAAAATTCTGCGTCTGGAAAATCATCCCCATTATTAACGGGAATGAAAGTAGGACTAGCAGCTAATTCTTTATTGATGGGATTTGGTGTATATTCTTTAGTTAATACTGCACCTGCATATTCAGAAACAGATACTTTATTTAACGCAACAAAAGAATATCAAGCCGGAGATTTAGAAGAAGCGATCGCACTCGCTAAATCAATTCCCTCCCACAGCAATGTTTATCCAGAAGCGCAAGCTACAATTGAAGAATGGCAAGAACAATGGCAAGTAGCTGCACAGCAATACGAAATAGCACAATTAGCTTTTCAGGAGAGCAGATGGTCAGATATTCTTCATGCTGCTGCTAAAGTTCCCAAAATTTTATATTGGCAATCTAAAACAGATAAAATAGTTCAGAAAGCATCGCTCAACATTGAAGCACAGACGCAAGATTTATTAACAAAAGCTTACGAAAGAGCTGCTGAAAAAGATTTTTCTGCTGCCTTACAATATCTACGTCAAATTCCTCAAGAAAGTCGTGCAGGTGCTTTAGTTCAAGACAAGTTAGCTGAATATAATCGAAAGCGGCAGATCAGAGCGGCCTACTTTTTACAGAAAGCCTATAAAAAAGCATCTATTGGTGATTTCGATCGCGCTGTCAAATTTCTTAAAAATATTCCCAGCGATACTTTAGTTTATGCTCAAGCTCAAGTCAAATTGAATGAGTATACTCAAAAAAAACGCGTGCTAGCTGATAATCAAAAGATAGCTTCTGCAAAAAGAACAAATTTATTTGTCCCTAAAAACTCAGTTACTAAGGTTGAATATCTTCAAGGAGTAAATTACCTTCAAGAGGTTAATATTCGGTAGGTTTGGTAATTCGTAATTCGTAATTCGTAATTCGTAATTCGTAATTCGTAATTCGTAATTCGTGACACTCTCTACGTTCGCGTAGCATATCGCAAACAAACACTGCACTTAGCTTGCTTTCCCGTAGGGGTACGATGGGATAAGGGGAAAAGGGCAATAACCCGTGCCCAATGCCTTCTACTTTTTACCAAGGAACCACACCGTTTTCATCAAAAAATCCTCCGCTAAAACCATCATCAGGTAAAGTAGCGAGTCTCACTGCTGCGTAGGCGTAGCCCCCCATAGGGATCGCACCCTGCTCAACAGTGCGATACCCTTGGTATTGATTAATGTCAGTTGCTGTAAAACCAGGATCGGCAGCATTGATTTTAATTGGGGTATCTTTAAGTTCGGCAGCCAATAAAACTGTGATTGCATTCACTGCTGTCTTGGATGAATTATAAGTAAGAAGCTTAAAATCAGCGAATTCATAATTTGGATCGGAGTTCTGGGTTAGAGAACCTAAACCACTTGATAAATTCACTATTCTCCCTGCTTTTGATTTCTTTAAAAGCGGCAATAATGCTTTTGTAACTGCAAACACTCCAAATACATTCGTTTCATAAGTTTGTCGCAGTGTTTCAATATCAACTTGACTAGGTGGAAGGCGTAGTTTACCGCCGTAGGCATCGCCATCACTTATTATTCCAGCCCTTACCCTTTGCCCTTTTCCCAAACCACAACGGATATAAAAAGTGCTTATCCGATCCGTATTGAGAGTAATTGGCTATCGTGTTTGCACCAGTAGTAGTTCACACCTTAGATAGCTGTTGAGAGAATATTTGCAGCTTAAAGTAGCAATTGACTCAAAACTTCTTGCAGAAGGTAGATATGCAAACCAAACAGCTTGGAAATTCGGAGCTTAACATCACCCCAATTGGTTTTGGTGCTTGGGCGATTGCTGGAGGTGGATGGGCTTTTGGCTGGGGAGAGCAAGATGACCAAGAATCAATCGCTGCGATCAATCGCGCTCTTGACCTCGGCGTTAATTGGATTGACACCGCAGCTATTTATGGTCTAGGGCATTCTGAAGAGGTTGTTGCTAAAGCGCTCAAAGGTCGATCTAGTCGCCCTTACATTTTCACGAAATGCTCAATGATCTGGGATGAAAAGGGCGAAATTGGTCGGAGTCTCAAAGCCGATTCTCTGCGGCGAGAGGTTGAAGCCAGTCTGCGCCGACTCGACATTGAAACCATTGACCTCTACCAAATCCACTGGCCCAACCCTGAATCAGAAATCGAAGAAGGCTGGACAACTTTGGCCAAGCTCAAAGATGAGGGTAAGGTTCGCTATATCGGAGTTTCCAATTTCAATGTCGAACAGTTGAAACGTATCAAGGAGATTGCACCAGTTACGTCATTGCAACCGCCTTATTCACTAGACATCTCCAAAATAGTAACGTTCTATGGTAAGAGAACATTAGAGAGCTTTTTGGACACAGAAACATGAGCGAGATTTTGAATTATATTGAAGGGAACAAAAAAGAAACACAGCGCTTAATTGGTC
>NZ_JADEXF010000375.1 GCF_015207245.1 Nostoc cf. edaphicum LEGE 07299 | reverse complement strand
CTTCTAATTGAATGCGATCGCGCAAATCGGGGTGAAATTGCACCTCCATAAAACAAACACGCATCAAATCGGCATTTTTTTGGAAGTTCCACATCCGGCGACGCATCACCTGAGCTACGGCTTTATAGCTACCCATTCCACTTAATTCTGTCAGCAAATCTGTAAGAATCTCCACCCACCCATTCGTGGCTACTTCCACTAAAATTGCTTTTTTATTGGCAAAATGACGAAATAGAGTACCTTCAGCTACACCTGCCGCCTGTGCTAAATCGCGGGTGGTAGTGCCGTCAAATCCCTGAGAGGCAAACAACCGTTGTGCTGCCTGCAAAATCCGGGTGCGCGTCTGAGCCTCTGAGGGTGGGGAAGAATTAAAAACTCGCATAACAGTTATGGTGATATTTCCGGAACAGGTTTTGTAGCATTATTGTCTAACGTCAAGTACAAAAACCCAACAAGCTT
This sequence comes from Nostoc cf. edaphicum LEGE 07299, assembly GCF_015207245.1. Classification (GTDB taxonomy): domain Bacteria; phylum Cyanobacteriota; class Cyanobacteriia; order Cyanobacteriales; family Nostocaceae; genus Nostoc; species Nostoc edaphicum_B. The sequence goes on along the minus strand of NZ_JADEXF010000375.1, from coordinate 4,503 downwards.
AATACAAGATTAACGCTCTTTTGCTAAGTATCCTGTTATTTAGGTAGTGTAACTTTATCTTAATTTTCGCTTATGAACTATATAAGTCGGTCAATTTTAGATTTTAGATTGGGGATTTTGGATTGGTCAGATAAAGTATCTGTCATATTGCGGCGGTTGTTTGTCGCTTTGTTGGCTTTGATCATCCTTTGGTGGGGATTGCTGCCAGAAATTGCTCTGGCTCAAACTCAGACGGTACCTTTTCCCCAAAGAGTGCTGCAACCTAAAAAAACTCAAACTCCACCAGTTCAAAGTTCGATTCAACCTTATCTGGATCGAGTGATCAAGCAGTTAACGGAGTTTCGCCTCGACAATGGTTTGAAATTTATTGTCTTAGAACGACATCAAGCGCCTGTCGTTTCTTTCCTTACTTATGCGGATGTCGGTGGAGTAGATGAGCCAGATGGCAAAACTGGTGTAGCTCACTTTCTGGAACATTTGGCATTTAAAGGCACGACGCGCATTGGTACAGAAGACTACAAAAAAGAAAAACCTCTATTAGAAACCTTAGAGCGGTTTGATGCTCAAATTCAAGCAGCAAAAGCCGATGGCAAAAAAGATGAGGTTGCTCGGTTAGAAGCTGAGTTTAAGCGAGTGGAATCGCAAGCAGCCAAGCTTGTCAAACAAAACGAATTGGGGCAAATTGTCGAACAAGCGGGAGGCGTGGGTTTAAATGCCAATACTTCAACTGAAGCCACCCGTTATTTGTACAGCTTTCCTGCCAATAAGCTGGAACTTTGGATGTCGCTAGAGTCGGAACGATTTCTCGATCCTGTAATTCGCCGTGAGTTTTATAAAGAGAGAGATGTAATTTTAGAGGAGCGACGAATGCGGGTGGAAAATTCACCCATTGGATTGATGGTGGAAAAGTTTATCGATACTGCTTACAAAGCCCATCCCTACAGGCGTCCGGTGATTGGCTATGACCGAGATATCCGCAATCTGACACCAGAAGATGTCCAAAAGTTTTTTGATACTCACTACGTACCAAGTAATTTGACCATTGCCATTGTCGGAGATGTTAACCCGGCTGAGGTGAAAAAACTGGCGCAAACTTATTTTGGCCGCTTTCAAGCCAAAACCAAAGCTGTTGAAAAAATTCCGGTGGAACCACCACAACAACAAACACGGGAAGTGACTTTACAGCTACCTTCTCAACCCTGGTATTTAGAAGGTTATCATCGTCCGGCGATTACTCATCCAGATAATGCCATCTATGAAATCATTGGCAGTTTATTAAGTGATGGGCGCACGTCGCGGCTATATAAGTCTTTGGTAGAAAAGCAGCGTTTGGCGCTAAATGCTCAAGGTTACAGTGGATTTCCTGGAGATAAGTACCCAAACCTGATCTTTTTCTATGCTCTCACAGCTCCTGGTCATACAGTTGATGAGTTGGCGGTGGCTTTACGTCAAGAAATTGACAAATTAAAAACTGAGCCTGTGGCGGCAGTTGATTTGCAACGGGTGAAAACCCAAGCACGGGCGAGTTTGTTACGTATTCTCGATTCCAATATGGGCATGGCTCAACAATTGTTGGAATATGAAGTGAAAACTGGCTCTTGGCGGAATTTGTTTAAGCAGTTGGATGAGATTTCAGCGGTGACGACGGCTGATATTGTGCGAGTGGCAAAGGAGACTTTTACGCCTAAAAATCGCACGATTGGGAAACTGTTGTCGAAAGAAGGATGAGAAACGAACCGCAAAGGACGCAAAGGGCGCAAAGGAAGAGAGATATGCAGAGGAATAAGGTGAAGGGTAAAAGGCAGATAACGTTGAAAATTCAAAATAGGAAAGGGTTAATTTATGCTTTGGTTACTGTTTTTGCTTGCTTACTTTTAACTTGTAATTTTTCTCTGGCGGCGACGGCTGAGGCGAAACATTACACAGAATTGCAGCTACCACCGCTACCTGAGATTAAGTTACCCAAGTATGAGCGGTTTGTGCTGCAAAACGGCTTGGTTGTGTATTTAATGGAAGATCATGAGTTACCGTTGGTGAATGGTACAGCGTTTGTACGGACAGGGAATCGCTTGGAACCAATGGAGAAAGTTGGGTTGGCTGGTTTTACAGGTACGGTAATGCGAACTGGAGGAACTAAGAAGCATTCGCCTGATGAACTCAATGAAATATTAGAACAACGGGCGGCATCTGTGGAAGTTGGGATTAGTGAAGCTTCTGGTAGTGCTAGCTTTGACGCCCTCAGTGAAGATTTAGAAACGGTGTTTGGGCTGTTTGCTGAGGTGCTGCGATCGCCTGTATTTGATCAAGAAAAGCTAGACTTGGCGAAAACTCAAGCTAAAGGTGGCATTGCCCGTCGTAACGACAATCCAGATGGGATTGCTAATCGGGAATTTAAGAAATTGATCTATGGCAAAGATAGCCCTTATGCTCGCACGATAGAGTATGCAACGGTAGATAAGGTTGAGCGTGAAGATTTGCTCAAGTTTTATCAGCAATATTTCCACCCCAATAATATGATTTTGGGGATTGTGGGTGATTTTGATACTAAGAAAATGCGATCGCTCATTCAAGCTAAGTTTGGCGATTGGCAGCGTAACCCAGGTATTGCTAAACCCACATTACCAAAGGTTTTACCAGCTAATGCAGGTGGAGTCTTTTTTGTCAATCAGCCCCAACTGACGCAAAGTACTGTGCTTATCGGGCATTTAGGCGGACGGTTTGACAATCCTGATTATCCGGCGCTGGATGTATTGAATGGCGTGTTAAGTGGATTTGGTGGACGCTTATTTAATGAAGTGCGATCGCGTCAAGGTTTAGCTTACTCTGTCTACGGCCAGTGGAGTCCCCATTTCGATTATCCTGGCATATTTATCGCTGGTGGACAAACGCGATCGGATGCTACCGTCCAGTTTGTCAAAGCCTTACAAGCTGAAATCAAGCGCACCCAAACTCAAAGAGTGACAGCACAAGAATTGGCTTATGCCAAAGAGTCTACACTCAACTCCTTTGTGTTCAACTTTCAAGACCCCAGCCAAACCTTATCACGGTTGATGCGATACGAATATTACGGCTATCCTGCTGATTTTCTCTTTCGCTATCAAAAAGCCGTCGCCGCAACCACAGCAGCTGATGTCCAACGCGTAGCACGAGAATATCTCAAACCAGAAAAAATTGTGACTCTAGTAGTGGGGAATCAAACCGCCATTCAACCGCCATTGACACAGTTAGCTAAACAAGTGACACCAATAGATGTAACGATTCCTGGTTCGCAGCCACAGGCGAAGTAATTAATAGCGTAGATGGGTAGACACTCAATATCCAAATAAAATCGCAAGGCTCATATCCCCGACTGTCTAAGAAGTCGGGGATCTTGTTTTTAAAATAATTTTCTCCATTATCGGGAAATGACTAAGGACACATTGGAGTAACAAGTAGAAACTAAATCAGGAACCAAAACCTCTGGTAACTCCAGAGGTTTTTCTCTACTCTATTCATCTTTATAGGACAATACGGTTCAGTTAAGGAAAATTGTAGGTTGGGTTGAGGAACGAAACCCAACATTTTCAGTGGTTTGTTGGGTAACACTAAAGTTCAACCCAAGCGTATTGCTTGCTTTATAGGAGCGATCGCTCCAGCATACACTTCTATGAAGCAGCAAAAATTGTCACCCCTATCAGGTCAACTAGAGTAAGCTAAATTTAGGTTTTAGCTACTGGGAGCGAAGATGATGTTGTTGGAATTAAAGCGCATCCATGTTCCACCAGGACAAAGAGTGCTACTGCGAGATGTAACCTGGCAGGAATTGGAAACAATTCTAGAAGATTTAGGGGAACACCGAGCAGCACGAATTGCTTATGATAGGGGAATACTGGAGATTATGGCACCACTGCCAGAACATGAATATGACAAAGAAATTATTGGTGATTTAGTCAAAGCGCTTCTAGAAGAGTTGAGTACTGAATTCATCAGCCTTGGTTCCACCACTTTCAAAAACCAAGCAATGGCTCAAGGTATAGAACCCGATCAGTGTTTCTATATAAAAAATGAATCTAAGATTCGCGGCAAGAAGCGGCTAGATTTAGCAGTAGACCCTCCTCCAGATTTAGCTTTAGAAGTTGATATTACTTCTCGCACTCATCCTAATATTTATGAAGCCCTAAAAGTACCTGAACTTTGGCGTTTTGATCGAGGAAAGCTCCAAATTAATATTTTGCAAGATGGACATTATGTAGAATCACAGCAAAGCCTAAATTTTCCTATATTCCCACTAATTGAAGCGATTCCCCAATATCTGGAGCAAAGTACAACAGCAGGCAGAAATGCAACGCTCAAAGCTTTTCGTCTTTGGTTACAAAAGCAAATACAACAGCCATAATGTATGCTGTCATTATTATTCAAAATATATATAGGAATCCGGTTTGATTCCTGAATTTACTTGCGTGGGCAGGGAACAGGGAATAGGGAATAGGGAACAGGAAAGAAGGCATAGATCCGTACTGAGTC
>NZ_JADEXF010000374.1 GCF_015207245.1 Nostoc cf. edaphicum LEGE 07299 | reverse complement strand
TGTATAAGAGACAGCCCCATGCCCCATGCCCAAATCCAAAATCTAAAATCCCTTGCAGACTACTTGGTGAGAAAAAGCGTCTGGATTGTTGGTGGTGATGGTTGGGCTTATGATATTGACTTTGGCGGCATCGATCATGTAATTGCTAGTGGTCGAAATGTCAACATCTTAATAATGGATACAGAAGTGTATTCTAATACAGGCGGTCAATCTTCCAAAGCTACGCCACGAGCAGCGGTTGCGAAATATGCCGCCAGTGGTAAGCCTGCACCGAAGAAAGACTTAGGGATGATTGCCATGACCTACGGAAATGTCTACGTAGCGAGTGTAGCTCTTGGTGCAAGAGATGAACATACCCTGAAAGCATTTCTGGAAGCAGAAGCTTATGATGGGCCATCAATAATTATTGCTTACAGCCATTGCATAGCTCACGGCATTAACATGACCACAGGGATGAATCATCAAAAAACTTTGGTAGAATCAGGTCGTTGGTTGCTGTATCGGCATAATCCAGAGTTGGTTAAACAGGGTAAAAATCCATTGCAATTGGATATGCGATCGCCTACGCAATCTGTAGAACATTCGATGTATCAAGAAAATCGCTTCAAAATGCTCACCAAGAGCAAACCAGACGTAGCCAAGCATTTGTTAGAACAAGCGCAAACTGAGGTAGATGCACGTTGGCAGATGTACCAATATCTAGCAAAGCGCGATACTTTCTGAACATCAGCCTTAGTTTTAGTTATAAAAATAACGACTTGAGTAACTCAGGTCGTTATTTTCGTTACAAATATCATAATTTTCGTTACAAAATTACCTTTTTGGTTGATAATACCAATTTGAAAAAAGAATGCGACAAATAGACCATCTGTAGAGACGCGATTCATCGCGTCTTTACCCAAAGATGTGTTGCAATCATTAATTGAATTGGTATAAAATCATTGTCTTCTTCATTACCGCTCAAGACAATCGTAAAAAGAGTGCAATATCTACCTACTGCGGGAGACATCAAGCCGACCGCATCGAGTTCTAGGCTACTTGTACCATTCCTTTGTGAGGCTGCGCCAAAACCCTTTTAACTTCTTTCTTCGTGTCCTTTGCGCCCTTCTCTAACGAGACGCTGCGCGAATGCGGTTCGTTTCTCTTTCTTCATTTTTGTACTTACAGCACTTTGCAACTAAATGAGGTATAGAACCAAGGATTCACAAATCAAATTATTCTTCTGCCTCCTGCCTCCTGCCTCAAAACCAGTGACTTTGTACCTCATGCAAAAGAAAACTGCTGTAAATATGGTTTAGCGCATCTTCATACAGAATTGGTATTAGATAGACGAGTCATTTCAAACAATTGCTGGGCATTACTTCCTAGAAAAGCATCGAAAAGTACCTGCTTTCCAGATTCCACCTCTACTAGATAGCGCTGGGCAATTTCATAATAGGCATAAGTCCAAGGGATTTGAATTTCTGCACCACTGTTATCATCTAGCACCGTCACCATTTCTGTTACTGCTTGAGTGGCAGTTTGCCGCAAACCACAAGCAACATTTCCTTCTATCTCTGCTTTCATTGGTACACCCAGGTTAGCCAAAGCACTGGCGGTAGTATCAATGTCTGGATATTCTGGGGTATTCTGTCCGTTGACGTAGCCTGTGAAATGGTTGACAGCATATCCATGCAGCAATACCCAAGCCCCATACTGAGTAACCTGATTCACCTCTTCGACAACAGAACGCTGGGGAGGTTGCCAAGGGCGGGTGAAGACTTGCTGGAGTTGTTTGGCGATGGTTTCAATATTCCTATCTTTTTGTAAAAGATTAAGGGGGGAGATGAGTTTGTTGGGAATTGAAGATACTGTTTTAGTGATGAGTTGGGCAATATTAGGAGGCAATTCATCAACAATCAACTCGCTGATAAACAGCTTGGGTAAGTTAAATTCCTCTTGCTGTGGATGACGATAATGACGGGCGTACAAGTGGGTTTGAGCAAAATTATACTCTCCAGCCGCCACATAACCTAAAGCTTCTGCAAGTTGTCCAAGGTAGTCAATTCCTAAGTTAAGTTTACCTTGTGGAGTATCTACTAATAAACGCAAAGACCGAAAGGCGATGTGGTCGTTGGCGACAGTCCCACCCGCAGTAGTAATCATTTGCTGGTAGGTACGAGCATGATTTACCCTGGCACTATATTCTTGCCAAAGTAATTTCCATAAATCAAGGGCTATTTTATTTGTCATTTGTCATTTGTCATTTGTCATTTGTCATTGGTCATCTTTTAAGAACTTAGAATCTCGCTGATAATCTGAAGGGCGATTTTAATTTGGTCGCTGTCGATAACTAGAGGGGGACAGAAACGAATTGCTGCTTTACCACAACCTAGCAATAATAAACCGCGTAAAAAAGCTTCTTGAATAATGCGATCGCGCAATTTATAATCGAGATTACCCTGTTCATCTAATAAATCCACCGCTACCATCAAACCCTTACCTCGTGGCGGCGATACTCTCGGAAATTTTTGATGCAACTCGGTAAGACTAGCTTGTAAGAATTCTCCCATCTGGGTAGCGTTAGTCATTAAACCACTTTCTAGCAGTCGCAGTGTGGCAATACCAGCAGCACAAGCTACGGGATTACCGCCAAATGTAGTAGCGTGAGAACCGGGAGGCCAAGTCATTAACTCTGGTCTAGCAAGTATCGCTCCTAATGGCAAACCACTGGCGATACCTTTAGCAGTAGTAATGATATCAGGCATCACACCCCAATGCTCGATCGCAAATAAGCGACCAGTCCGCCCCATCCCTGCTTGTACTTCATCCACTACCATCAGAATACCGTGGCGATCGCATATCTCCCGAATCCGCTGCAAAAAACCATCTTCGGGTACGATATATCCACCCTCTCCTTGAATTGGTTCGACGACGATCGCCGCTACTTCTTGCGGTGGTAAAATTGTCGTAAATAGCTGTTTTTCCAAGTAATCTAAGCTAGCGTGAGTGCCATAAGGAATATGAGTTACCCCAGGAACTAAAGGCCCAAAATTAGCTCGCTGCACTACTTTGGAACCAGTCAGAGACATTGCCCCATAAGTGCGTCCGTGAAATGCGCCTAAGAATGCCACGATTAGCGATCGCTTGGTGTAATATCGAGCTAGTTTGATTGCTCCTTCGTTAGATTCTGCCCCGGAATTCGTGAAAAATACTTTTGCAGGAAATGCAGCATTACCTTGTGGGTGGGGAAAGGGAGCGCGAATTGCTAATTGTTCCGCTAGCTCCACCATCGGCTCATAATAAAAATCTGTCCCTGACATATGCAACAGCCGCGCCGACTGTTCTTGAATTGCTTTGACAACTTCCGGGTGAGCGTGTCCGGTGGCGGTAACGGCAATACCTGCGGTCATATCCAGAAATACATTGCCATCCACATCTTCTACCATACAACCCTGACCGCGAGATACAACTAATGGGTAATCGCGGGTATAAGAAGGAGAAGTTACGGCGCGATCGCGTTGTACAATTGCTTGAGCGCGAGGCCCAGGTAAGGAAGTTACTAAACGAGGTATACGAGGTAAATTTAAGTTAATAGGAATACTTAACATTATTTTTTCAATTTTTTCAAGATTACTGATGATTAAACGCTAAAGCTCGATTGGTTACAGTAGCATTTGATGCCATTGATGTAGAAATTACGCATTTACCGAAAAAGCTTCACAGGAAAGATTTTCGTATTTTGTAAGACTTTGCCCGTTTTTATAACACAACTTTTGCGATCGCGTCATATTACATTTTTTGAAGCATAACAGCTTCACTATTAGATGCCAGGGTGCAAGCTACAGAACATTTGTTGAGAGAATCTGTATTACATCCACAGGAGAATGGCTATATGCAAAAATTAATACAACTCTCTGAGATAATCAACCAATGACTTGGGCATCTGGACAAAAGTTACACCGCGATCGGTATGAAATTAAGCAACAGTTAGGACAGGGGAACTTTGCTATTACTTATCTTGCTGAGGATCGGGATGCCAAGAATGTTGTGATTAAAACATTGGATTCCAATTTGCTCAATCAATTAAGTAACGAAGACCGCGATCGCTTAAAATCAGGTTTTGCAGATGAATCCCGTAAACTAACAATATGCAAACATCCGAATATTGTCCAAGTCATTGATACCTTCGAGGAAGGTGATTTAAAATGCATGGTCATGGAGTATATTCAAGGAGATAATTTAGCCAAGATTGTCCAACCGCGAAGATTTCTCCCAGCAAAAGAAGCCATAGATTACATCCAACAAATTGGGAAAGCACTCATTGTAGTGCATGAACAAGGATTTTTACATCGAAATGTGAAACCAGAAAATATCATTTTGCGGGCGGGTACGCATCAGGTTGTTTTGATAAACTTCGACTTAGCACGAAGATTCGTTGATAACCCAGTATCAAGTCGCGGTAACTTAGTTGACAAATTTACACCAATTGAACTGTATTCCAACTCTTCTAGACAACAGGCGCGGCGTAAACCTTGGACTGATATTTATTCTCTTGCGGCAACTTTATATTTTTTATTAACAGGAAAACTGCCAGAAAGTGCTATTGAGCGCCAAGATAACAATAAGCGTTTAATTCCACCTAACGAATTGAATGATAAGATTAGCGATCGCGTCAATGATGCCATTCTCCACGCAATGGAACTACAACCCGATAACCGTCCCCAAACAGTGGAAAACTGGTTAAAAGAATTGGGTTTCAAAACAGCAGGTTTTTCTCTTCCCAAACTTCCTTGGACACAACCCTTGTGGACGTGGATATTAGAGATTATGGGTGTATTAGCATTATTCGCAGCCTTGATATCAGGAGTCAAAGACGGCACAGATTTATTCAAAGATTGGTTCCCAGACAAATCAGCACCTATCAATCCCCCAACACAACAAACGCCATCATCTTCCGCTAAACCACAAAATAGGTAATAAAC
>NZ_JADEXF010000373.1 GCF_015207245.1 Nostoc cf. edaphicum LEGE 07299 | reverse complement strand
GAGACAGCACTTCCATTTCTGACTTTCAGAAAATGGGCTTTACTGCTGAAGGTTTGGTAAATTACATGACATTGCTGGGTTGGTCGCCACCAGATTCGACACAAGAAATATTTACTTTAGAAACAGCAGCTAAAGAATTTGGCTTTGAGCGCGTCAATAAAGCAGGTGCAAAGTTTGACTGGGATAAGCTGGATTGGTTGAACAGTCAGTATATCCACAATACGCCAGTAGATAAACTCACAGATTTACTCATTCCCTTTTGGGAAGCGGCTGGCTATAAATTTGATGGTGGAAGAGAACGCCCCTGGTTAAAACAACTAGTAACTTTAATTAGCCAGAGTTTGACTCGCCTGGTAGATGGAGTAGCTCAAAGTCAACTGTTTTTTAGCGACACAGTTGAATTTAGCGAGGAAGGCAGTACACAACTCAAGCAAGAAGGTTCTGCTGCTGTCCTTGAAGCGATTGTCACAGCTTTAGAAAATCAGCCGCAACTGTCAGAAGCCGCCGCCCAAGACATTATAAAACAAGTGGTGAAAGAGCAGAAAGTCAAAAAAGGCTTAGTGATGCGATCGCTCCGAGCAGCTTTAACTGGAGATGTTCATGGCCCAGACTTAATTCAATCTTGGTTACTACTAAATCAGATCGGTTTAGATAAACCGCGCTTGAGTCGGGCTATAACGGAAGCTAAGTAGCGATTACTTCCAGATTTTAGAAATATTTCAGATTTTAGGGGCGCACAAATGTGTGCCCCTATCCATAAGGTAAAGCAACTATGGCAACAAGAAATCATTGACTAATTACTAATGAATTATCCCCAATTTCACATCTAAAATAGTTAGTCAATTCTCCTCATGTTGGGAACTTGGTGTGTAAAATTAATGTCTTCAAAAACACTTAGAAGCAAACGTAATTAAAATGCCGACAAAAGCGCTCAATAGAGGGATGAGATTATCGTTCATGATAGTTACGCTCTTCATCATATCGGCAGTTAATGCTGCGGTTGATGCTCAGGAAGCGCCAACGATATTTGGAGATGTCACCCTTAGCCCTCAGTTTTCGCCAGACCCCCTAACAGTTCGCGGGATGAGTGGTGGCTCAATTTCTGGGAGTCAAGTAGGTGGGAGAAGTGAAACAGCTACTGGTCCTTGTACCGGATTTGTGGATGAAACACCAGACCACGCATTAGCGTTAACAAGTAAATTTGACTACCTAAAGCTGCAAGTGCAAAGTCCTGAAGACACCACCATGATTATTAAAGGGCCCGGTGGTACTTGGTGCAATGACGATTTTGATGGCAAAAATGCTGGCATTGTTGGTGAATGGCTACCTGGAAGTTACCAAATTTGGGTTGGTTCCTACGAAAAAGGCAAGTATCTTCCTTACACTCTAAAAATTACAGAAGTTAAATAGGGAATGGGGCATTGGTTATTTTCCTCATCTCCCACAATGATGATTGAGAGAGGCTGGAACGACATGAGCAGCATTGTCGAGAAATTATCCGTGTCTTTGCATCCCGTTGCGCTCCCTTTTCTCGTGCGATATTGTATTAAAATTAAGTTAACTTTGATTAAGATTCTTGTTGGCATCGCCATAATGCTCTAATCGCCTTATGGCAGTGCATATAAGAGATCAAATTAAACAAAATGGATTTATAAACATCCGTTTAACAGCTTAAAGTGACAGAGTGATGAACATTCGGTTACTAGAGCTAACGAGTTGTATAGGCATCTAGAGGCAAATTAAAATGAAATTCTCTTGGAAAGTCGTAGCACTCTGGACGTTGCCGGCTTTGGTAATTGGCTTTTTCTTCTGGCAAGGGGCGTTTGCAGGCGCTCCTGCCGACATGAGTAAGAATGCAGCCAATACCCGCATGACTTACGGTCGCTTTCTAGAATACTTGAACAGCGATCGCGTCAACAGTGTGGATCTTTACGAAGGCGGCAGGACGGCAATTATAGAAGCCCGCGATCCAGACCTGGAAAATCGTGTCCAAAGGTGGCGTGTGGATTTACCTGTTAATGCTCCTGAGTTAATTAGCAAGCTCAAAGAGAAAGCCATTAGTTTTGATGCTCACCCTATGCGGAATGATGGCGCAATTTGGGGATTGTTGGGCAATCTCATCTTTCCAGTTTTATTGATTACTGGGTTGTTCTTTTTGTTCCGGCGTTCTAGCAACCTCCCCGGTGGCCCAGGTCAAGCAATGAACTTTGGCAAATCTAAAGCCAGAGTGCAAATGGAACCACAAACTCAGGTAACATTTGGCGATGTTGCTGGTATTGACCAAGCCAAGTTGGAATTAAACGAAGTCGTAGACTTTCTGAAAAACGCCGATCGCTTTACCGCCGTTGGTGCAAAAATTCCTAAAGGTGTGTTGTTAGTTGGGCCTCCTGGTACTGGTAAAACCCTCCTCGCGCGTGCTGTAGCTGGTGAAGCAGGTGTACCATTCTTCTCAATCTCCGGTTCAGAATTTGTAGAAATGTTCGTCGGTGTGGGTGCATCCCGCGTCCGCGATTTATTTGAACAAGCTAAGACCAATGCTCCTTGTATCGTCTTCATCGATGAAATTGACGCCGTAGGTCGTCAACGGGGTGCAGGTTTAGGTGGTGGTAACGATGAGCGAGAACAAACCCTCAACCAGTTGCTCACAGAAATGGATGGTTTTGAAGGTAACACTGGCATCATCATTATTGCTGCTACCAACCGTCCTGATGTTCTAGATGCAGCACTGTTGCGTCCTGGTCGCTTTGACCGTCAAGTTGTGGTAGACCGTCCCGATTATGCCGGACGTAGCGAAATCCTCAAGGTACACGCCCGTGGCAAAACCTTGGCGAAAGATGTGGATTTGGATAAAATCGCTCGTCGTACCCCTGGATTTACTGGCGCAGATTTATCCAACCTATTGAATGAAGCCGCAATTCTGGCAGCACGCCGGAATTTGACTGAAATTTCAATGGACGAAATCAACGACGCGATTGATCGCGTATTAGCTGGGCCGGAGAAGAAAGACCGAGTAATGAGCGAAAAGCGTAAAACCTTGGTAGCTTATCACGAAGCTGGTCACGCTTTAGTTGGTGCTTTGATGCCCGACTATGACCCAGTACAAAAGATTAGCATCATCCCTCGCGGTCGCGCAGGTGGTTTAACTTGGTTTACCCCCAGCGAAGACCGGATGGACACTGGTTTATACAGCCGCGCTTATCTGGAAAATCAGATGGCTGTAGCTTTGGGTGGTCGGATTGCTGAAGAATTAATCTTTGGTGAAGAAGAAGTTACCACTGGTGCTTCCAACGACTTACAACAGGTAGCACGGGTTGCGCGTCAGATGATTACCCGATTTGGGATGAGTGATCGCTTAGGCCCTGTTGCTCTTGGTCGTCAACAAGGTAATATGTTCCTGGGACGCGATATCATGTCAGAGCGCGATTTCTCTGAAGAAACCGCTGCTGCCATTGATGAAGAAGTCCGTAAACTTGTAGATGTAGCCTACACACGCGCTAAAGAAGTATTGGTGCGTAACCGCCACATTCTAGATGAGATAGCGCAAATGCTGGTTGATAAAGAAACAGTAGACGCTGAAGAGTTGCAAGAAATTCTGTCGAGCAACGATGTGACAACCGCTGCGTTTGCCTAATTTAATGAGTAGTTAGGAGTAGAGACGCGATTAATCGCGTCTTTACAAGAGTTAGGAGTTAAGAACAATTCGTAACTTTTAAAAATTGGGGTAATTCTGGGATTTTTCAGAGTTACCCCAATTTTTTTAATTTAATCTGAGTTCGGGATAAGGAAAAGGACAGGTAGTAAGCTGAAAATAACAACAAATCCAGCAGCCTGTCCTATGTTTAGTTTAGATGCTTTGTTCTGTCATGCAGATGATTTCTGTAAAGCGTTTGAAGCGCAATGGCACAAAAAATTGTTAAATCATGGAGGAATAAAACGTGTACGTGCTAAAAGCTTATGTTTAAGTGAAATCATGACAATTATCATCGCTTTTCATCAAAATCACTACCGGAATTTCAAGCATTTTTATTTAAATCAAGTGAAACAATATTGGAGTGATGCGTTTCCCGGTCTTCCTTCTTATCAACGATTTATTGAATGGATGCCATCAACCTTGATACCTTTGTGTGTCTATCTGAAGCATTGTTTTGGACAATGTACGGGTATCGGTTTTATCGATTCAACTTGCTTGAAGGTATGTCATAATCGTCGGATTTCACGCCATCGGGTGTTTGAAGGTTTAGCCGCCCGTGGCAAGACTTCTGTGGATTGGTTTTTTGGTTTTAAGCTGCATCTGGTCGTCAATGAGTTTGGTCAACTCTTAAATGTATGTCTGACTCCTGGTAATGTTGATGACCGTCAGCCAGTACCCAATTTACTGAGTGGTCTGTTTGGCAAAATCTTTGCCGATAGAGGTTATGTTTCACAAAAACTCGCTTTTCAAGTTTTACAAGACTTCAGAATTGAATTTTTTGCCAAACCCCGTCGCAACATGAAAAACAAGCTGATGCGACTTCATGACAAACTTTTGTCTCGTAAACGCTCCATTATTGAGACTATTAACGACCAACTCAAAAACATTTCTCAGATTGAACACTCTCGGCATCGCAGCCCAGTCAATTTTTGTGTTAATGTTCTGTGCGGCTTAATCGCTTATTGTCACCAACCTAAGAAACCTAGTCTTCAACTTGAGTGGCTTTTACCTTCTTATCTTTAACCCGAACTCAGGTTAATTTATTGGCAAAAGCCCAGCCATGAAGACCGGGCTTTTAATCCGTAATGGGGTTATATTCCCCGGAGGTTCGTTATAGAGTTTCAGTATAAATCGCTAATCTGATGATAATGACTACCACATGAGCATAATCAGTTCCGGAAAATTAGAAAAATTTTTTTAGATACACCAAAATCAAATTACTAACGCCGCCAGAACTTGCCCAAATCCTGGCACAGTGGTTGCGCGAACTTGGTA
>NZ_JADEXF010000372.1 GCF_015207245.1 Nostoc cf. edaphicum LEGE 07299 | reverse complement strand
ATGCCCAAGTGAGTCACACTAGGGTTGAGCAAGAAGGTACAGAGGCTTTTCATATTGGGAAAACTGCGATCGCTCAAGCTCGTGATAGTCGATATACTTGTCATGCCATAACTTTAGGTGCAAAGTTGTCGCGGCACAATTTGGAGATTTTGCAAACTGGTGAGCAGACACAAACTACTCTCAATGGGTTGACGATAATTTCTGGTAAGCAATTGTCTGATACTCACAGTGCGATCGCACTCAATTATCCTCACGGTACAAGTGACCAATTGCATAAATGTATTGTAGGCGATCGCGCTCATGCGGTATTCAATGGTAAAGTTTTTGTACCCAAACCAGCGCAGTTGACAAATGCAGCCCAGTTGAATCGCAATTTGCTGCTATCATCCAAAGCCAGAGTTGATACCAAACCCCAATTGGAAATTACTGCGGATAATGTAAAGTGCGCCCACGGTGCTACCGTTAGCCAATTGGAAGATGATGAAATATTTTATCTGCAAAGCCGGGGAATTGATGAAAACGATGCTCGTAAGTTGTTAATCAACGCCTTTGCTGCCGAAATCATTAACAAAATACCAGTTCCTTCTCTACAAGAAATCTTGTTAAGTACAGTCAATAATCTTAAGTCTCTGACTAATGACTAATGACTAATGACTAATGACTAATGACTAATGACTAATAACTAATCTACCAATGACTTTTACTCCTACCAAAACCCTTGCTGATAAAGTTCGCGCTGACTTCCCGATATTGCATCAGGAAGTCAATAAGAAACCTTTGGTTTATCTCGATAATGCTGCGACATCGCAAAAGCCTTTGTTCGTATTAAATACCCTACGGGATTATTACGAGCAATATAATGCTAACGTGCATCGAGGTGCCCATTCTCTGAGTGCTAAAGCTACTGATGCTTATGAAGGTGCTAGAGATAAAGTTGCCAAATTCATTAATGCTGCATCCCGTCAGGAAATTGTCTACACCCGCAACGCAAGTGAGGCGATTAACCTAGTCGCTTATAGCTGGGGAATGAATAATTTGCAGCCTGGGGATGAAATTATTCTGTCGGTGATGGAACACCACAGTAATATTGTGCCTTGGCAATTGGTAGCGCAAAAAACGGGTGCAGTACTGAAATTTGTGGAACTCACACCAGAAGAAACTTTTGATTTGGAACAGTTTAAAAAGCTGATTTCTGAAAAAACAAAGTTAGTGTCGGTGGTGCATATTTCTAATGCTTTGGGTTGTATTAATCCAGTTGAAGAAATTGGTGCGATCGCTCACAGCTATGGTGCTAAATTCTTAGTTGATGCTTGCCAAAGTGTCCCCCGCTTCCCTGTCGATGTACAAAAAATAGATTGTGATTGGTTGGTAGCATCTGGCCATAAAATGTGTGCGCCAACTGGGATAGGATTTCTGTATGGCAAGTTAGAATTATTGGAATCAATGCCACCATTTTTTGGTGGTGGTGAGATGATTGCAGAGGTGTATTTAGACCATTCCACTTATGCAGAATTACCGCATAAATTTGAAGCTGGTACACCTGCAATTGGAGAAGCGATCGCACTTGGTGCTGCGATCGATTATCTTAGCAGTATCGGCATGGATAAAATCCACGCCTACGAAGCAGAATTAACCGCTTATTTGTTCCAACAATTAGAGCAAATTCCCCAAATTAGAATTTACGGCCCCAAACCAAATGCAAAAGGTGAAGGGAGAGCCGCTCTTGCGTCATTCACAGCCGGAGAAGTCCACGCCAACGACTTATCTACATTATTAGATCAAGAAGGGGTTGCTATCCGTTCTGGACACCACTGCACACAACCATTACACCGTTACTTAGGTCTTGCTGCAACCGCACGAGCAAGTCTATCTTTCTACAATACCCGTGAGGAAATTGATATTTTCGTCAAAGCACTGAAAGAAACTCTTGACTTTTTTGCAGGTTTCCTTGCTTAAAGTTACAAAATATTCAGATAGTGATTGTGCCAATTATCAGCAACATATCTTGCTAATAGTTGGCACAATTTAATTATCTGGATTCTTTATAGGAGAAACTAAAGTTTTGAAGCTCATTGGTCAAATGGTTGAAATTGACTTGAGCGAATATTATATTAATGACATAGGTAAAATTATTGGGATTTTATCTAACATCCTGACAGAAGAAGTATTGTCATATGCTTGTCAAGTCAACGCCTGCTGAACAAAGAACAGTGCTACAGAACATTAGCTGGGAAACCTTTGAAGCCTTGCTGAGAGATACAGGTGAAGATAGAGGTTCTCGGTTTGCTTATGACTGCGGTGTTTTAGAAATCATGACTCCACTTTTTGAACACGAAAACCCCAAAAGTAATTTTGGTAATTTTATTATTGCTTTAGCTGAAGAATTAGGGATTGAAGTGAGAAGTGCTGGTTCTACAACATTGAAGCGGAAAATATCAAAGCAGGGAATAGAACCAGATACTTGCTACTATATCCAGAATGAACTAGCTATTAGGGGTAAGCTAACTTTAGATTTAGAAAATGATCCGCCGCCTGACTTAGCAATTGAGATTGACATTACTAGCAGTTCAGTTAACAAATTGGGGATTTATTCAGCCTTGGGTGTAACTGAACTTTGGAGATATGATGGACAAAATTTAAAATTTTATCAGTTGATAGATGGGCAATATGTCGAGTGTAAGTTTAGTATTGCCTTTCCTATAGTTTCAGTGAGTGAGATAACCAGATTTATTGAGCAGAGTAAAAGTATTGGGGAAATTGCGTTGCTGAAATCCTTTCGCGCTTGGGTGCGGGATAATTTAGGGTAAATTCCACCTCATTTATGAATATAATTCCTAGCTAATTTTTTATAAAAAATATCTAAGGCATTTACTTCTTAATCTTGTTCAGGCTATCAGATAATCTATTAATAGCATCTAATTCTGTACCATATTTCATAATAGCTTCCCATTCTTGAGATAAATCTTCAAGTACTATCCAATTACATTTTTGATTCATCTTAAGAGCCTGAAAACTGGGTCTAGATAATTCCTTCTTAACTTTTTCAACACGCGACTGAGGAACTACTACATAAAGTGGAAAATTTAAATTCGGAACGAGAGCAACTAAATCTGCCATTCTTAGTAAGCCTGAGTAAATAGACGTAGTACATTCAATCTCGAAAGCTGCTGTAATCTGGTTATCACCACTGAGCCAAACTACATCAATAAGCGCAACTATTTTTTGTGCATTATCACGAATTCCCAATTGTGGTAAAGAATCCATACTAAAGCTGCCTAATTCTTCTTTCTCCCATATACGTGAGCGATCATTAGAAGCAATCCACACTGAGCCACAAAGCTTTTGACCTAACTTAGCTAATATCCACTGCATTCGTGTATGTTGTGTTTCGCTATGTTGTGTTTCACTAGTATTTTCAATACTGGTAATCATTTTGAAAGCCGCATTTACACTTTTGTGGTTCAATTTCTTTCGTAATGCCTCTGCTTTTGCAAGATTACCAACTAAAAGTGCCTCATCAATAGCTGATACAACTTTACGAGCCTTTTCATAATTAATACCACTTCCTATACCAACCCTCTTCGCTATGACATCCCTAGTACTTCCCACGCCAAATCCTTTACTTCCCTGACGCTGACGAGAGTTAGTTCGCTCAATAGCTTCCCAAGTTAATCCTTCTCGGCATTTTTGCTCTATAGATTTTTCTCTGTTAGCATTCTCCAGTAAAAGAGCTTCTAATTCAGCGATTTCATCAGTAAACTCTTTTTCTTCAATAGGAACTGTTACCCAACCTAGATATGACACCGCTTTCCAACGCCGATGTCCACTGATAATTGTACCTTCTGGTGTAACAATAAGCGGTTTGACCCATTTAGACCTTTCAATATCCTGAGCTAGTTGCTCAATATCTTCGTCGCCGTAAATACCTTCATTTTTTGGATGTGGATGAAGTTCAACAATCTTGCGTTCTTTAATCTGAATGTTTGCCATTTAGTCTAATTACGAAGTCACACTGTGTCTGATGTACTACTCTAATCTAACAGTGGTATTAATGTATCAAAAAGAGCAAAGAATCAAAATATATTGCTTGTTTGAGTCTAAAAGGCGATCACACCCTCATTCCTTAACGCTATGCAAGTGGAATTACTGCACTGTTTACTAGCTGCTGGAACATTTACCGAATCAGGTAAACTTGATGCTTTACTTTATTGTGAATAAGATAAGTAATTTACAATCTAAAATAAGATTATATTGAGCAACTACATTAACAACAACCATGCATCCCATATTAAAAGTCGATATTTCTGAACTAAGTGTATCTGAACGTATACAGCTTGCTGAGGACTTATGGGACAGCATTCTTACCACACCCAATGAAGTTCCTCTCAATGATGAGCAAAAACAAGAATTAGATAGACGCTTGGAGATACATCGTCAAAATCCAAATCAAGGTTCAACCTGGCAATCCGTGAAGCAAAGACTAGGTTTAACTGAATGAGCTATCAGTTAATAATTAGTCCAGAAGCAGAACTAGATATTCAAGATGCTTTTGAATGGTATGAGCAACGTGATTCTGGAGTAGGTTCGGAATTTGTACGTGCAGTTGATAGCTGTTTAGCATTAATCGGACGTAACCCTTCAGCTTATCCAGTAGTGTATCGACAAGCGCGGCGATTATTAATACGTAGGTTTCCCTATGGTGTTATTTATATTGTAGAAGAAGATGTCATCACTGTAATTGCTTGTTACCACGTCAAACGTAATTCTAAACAATGGCAGAGCAGGAATATTTGAACGCTTTTATGTTCTCGCCTACAATCACCGGAAACATCTATAATTCCTGTTCTCAAATAAGTCATTAATAATAGTGTAATCAAAGCGATCGCACTCCACAAAATCAACTCAAAGAATCTGGATCTATCCCCAACTTTCGAAGTTCTTCCGCCAGCCTTTGAGTGCGTTGTTCAGCAG
>NZ_JADEXF010000371.1 GCF_015207245.1 Nostoc cf. edaphicum LEGE 07299 | reverse complement strand
GTTATGTACTTGTAAAAATCCATCGATTGGAAATACGGTACGTTTAGGTATATTAACGGGACCAATGTTCGCAATATAATCTGGCTGGTCTCTTTCAGTAACTGCATCTTGCGTTGGTTTGTTGACTCCGTAGATAACGGTGACTTGTCCAACTTCGTCAGCAAAAATATTGGGGTCGGGAGATTGACCTTGAGCTACAGAATCAAAGCCGTTGTTGAGGTCTAAAAGCAGTGTATTTCTCTGATTGGGATCGATACTTTCAATGCTTCTATAAGTTTTCTGGTTCGGCAGAGTATCGATAAACGGATAAGTTGCCAGCAGCGACCTAAGTGTAGGAACGTATTTTTCAATAAACTCAATTGGATCGAGGTTATTGCCTGCTGGAGGAGGAGTAATTGCGAGTGGAGAGTTATTGTCGCCATTAAATGCAACCGTCTGGCCTCTTTGAGTTACCTTCTGATATGCAGCTTTGGTTGCAGAACCAAGAAACAAGCTAGCTGATCCACCAAAAATATTGTTATTGAGAGGATTCCACGGTAGGGAAGATCCACGGTTAGGTACGCCCACCGTAATCAAATTATCTACTTTTGGTAAATTTGCCTGGATATTATTTCCGCTATCATCTTGATATTGAAATGGCTGTCCGTAGGCATCACTTTGAATGTAAGTTCTGGCAACTATTCCTCCCGTGCTATGGGCAATAATGTCAACAGAGTCAAGTTCAGGAATTTCGCTGTTTGGCAACCCCGCAAATTGACTTTTCCAACCTTTTACGGCTTCTTCTAACCAAAAGCCAAGCTGATCGACTGCATATTCATAGGTATCATCAGTTAATTGTGCCGCCGAGCGGTTAATTTTACCGTCAATTACTCCATCAATTGGTCCTGAATCCAATCGCCAGTCATAAGGGGCAACAAATAGATCTACTCCCTCTCGATAACCTGCCCGTTTTAATGTTTCAACCAAATCGTCATAGTTTCTCTGTAATGGATCGGGGCGCAAGGTATCAGGTTCTACTCCTCGGTTGAGCAACCAATTTCTAAAATCTGCATTTTCGGGAAAACTACCACCGATGCCTGGTAAAAGCAAAACTGGTTTTCGCACTGGATTAGCCTGAACAACTGCTTCTTCGGAAGTTGTAGTCTTAACCCAAAAGGCAGTTTGACCTCGTTCGTTCAAAGGGTCGTAAATGTTGATATCCTGAATATTTCCCGTCAGTCCAGAAGATACCTGATTAGCTTGCTCCCCAACTTTGGCGACTAAACTAGTAGCAATTGTCGGCTCGGTTGCTCCCGAAGATAGATTAAATTGACTAGAGAACAGAGCCAGAGCTGGTTGAGCAGACGAATCTTGTGCCAAATAAGCTACAGTTCCATAACCGCCATCGTTGGTTAATGTAAAAGTAACTCCAAGACGCTCATCGGTTAGAAAACCGCCAATTAAGCCAGTATCTTCTCCTGGATCGAGTACTCCATTATTGTTGTTATCTTCAAATTTTTCTCCAGGATCGAGAATTCCATTGCCAGCAACACCAGCAATCCGCTGAATAATCCTTCCCGAATCCGTCTTGATACTGATGAAGATGCCAGCACCAGGCTGCAAACCTGGAAGGGGATTGTCACCTGTTCCACTATAATTGCCATAAAAGACAACTACATTTCCATCGTTACTGATTCCAGGGGCAAGTCCAACCGAAGTAAAGCCTTTAATATCACTTGCAATAACATCACTGATCTTTAGTTGATAATCTTGCAGTATGATTTTGGTACTGAAGTCTCTAGCGACAATTAGTCCACTATCTGAGATTGCGGGTATAACGCCACTATTGCTTGCTAAGATGGCTTGATTATATGTTCTCCCTCCAAATAAACCTGAATCGCTAGCCAAAGTTGCTAGGGCAATATTGGGGAACTCTCCTTTAGGAGTTACAGCGAAAACTGCCTGACCTACTGGCGATTTATTATTGAGGCTAGGAAACGAAAGAATATTTTCAAAATCAACATTGTCAGATGGAAACCTAGCAGTGCCAAGGTTCGTGCTGAAAGAACCAGGATTATTTGCATCCCAGAGACGAATTGCCGAAAATCCACTGCCGCGATCGATTGCTATTACTTGGTTGTTGTTATTAATTTCAACTCCCGAAGCAAAACTACTATTAGTACTAAAATTACTAGAAAGATTCTTAATTTGATTAGAGCCATCTCTCACCAGCAAATCTTGTATGCTGCCAAATTTACCAATAAAAGCTACTAGACCGGAATCATTAATAGAAACCGTATCTACAAAACCAGTTATATTACCTACAGAACCTACAGTATCAGTGGTTTTAGCAACTAGTTTGCGTAAATATTTGTTCGACATGTTTGGCTCCTTGACAAGACATAAATGTAGTTAATTTGCAGCTAAATGCCAACATAGCAAGACTGTAAAAACAGTTTTTACTTATGTTACTAGTTTGACGGCGACATTTTTTGTCGTGTTACAATCAAGTCTGAACCTGATATGTTGACCCATAGCTAAGACCGCAAAAAAGCAATGAAATTGATAATATTTGCTATAGTAGTATCAGTAGTAATCTCAGCAATCATCGGATTGCTCTGGGCAATAATTTATCTACTGTATAGCCAAAATCTTCAAGTAACTCTCAAGTTATTTTTCTACTCAGTTTTGGGAGGATTGCTTGGTGTAATAGTTGGTGGTTTTATTGGTTATTTAGTCGGTTCGAGGGTATCTAAGGAATTTCCAGGTGATTTCATTTTTAGCTCTGAAACCGCCAGTTTGCTTGTTTGGATTTCAATTTTCTGGATTGTAGGCATTATTGTGGGAGCAGTTTTAGGAGGATTGTTTTTCATTAGATTTTATTCATAATCCGTTCTGGATAAATACGTGTTTATAGACGCTATTCGTGCGTATTTCTTTTATTTTTTGCCGAATTTAGAGCGTTACTGTTATGTGTTTAACTAGAAACTTTTACGGCTCATAATACTATATATGTATAAATGAAAACTCAAAGTGTCATAGCAATCGTAACGATTCCAATAGTAATCTTAGGAATGCTTGGAGCGATTTGGGCAATATTTTATTTCAGATATATCCAAAATATTCAACCAAGCATAAAAGCGATAATTTTTTGTACAACAATACAAGTAGGAATCTCAGCAATCATAGGATTGCTCTGGGCAATAATTTATCTACTGTATAGCCAAAATATTCAAATAAATCTCAACTTATTCTTATACTCATTTTTGGGAGGATTGCTTGGTGGAATAGTTGGTGTTTTTATTGGTCATTTAGTTGGTTTGAGGGAATATAAAGAAGCCACAGGTGGTTTATTTATTGGCGGTGAAGGCATAGTCTGGTTCTTTTGGATTTTTCTTTTCTGGATTATAGGCATTATTGAAGGAGCAGTTTTAGGAGGATTGATTTTCATCAGATTTTATTCATAATCCGTTCTGGATAAATACGTGTTTTTAGCTCTATTCGTGCGTATTTTTGGATTTTTTGTCTAATTTAAGTTGTTTCTGTTATGTGTTTAACTAGAAACTTTTACGGTTCATAATACTATACATATATAAATGAAAACTCAAAGTGTCATAGCAATCGTAACGATGCCAACAGTAATTTTAGGAACGCTTGGAGCGATTTGGGCAATATTTTATTTCAGATATACCCAAAATATTCAAGCAAGTTTGGAATTGTTTTTTTACTTCTTGTGTGCCGGTTTAATTGCTGGAATAGTTGGTCTAATTATTGGTTTTTTATTTAAGTCGATACTTTATTAAAGTATCAGCTTTGCAACGGACATTATTAGAAGGTTTTTTGAGAGAGAGTACGCTACTAGTACTTATTTGTTCATGCCCAAATAGCATTTAGAATAAACCCTCTATCTCAGCAAATTTCCGCAAGCGTGGTAGACACTGCCGTTGATAGAAACTGCTTAATGTCGCAATTGACAGCCCAAAGTCTTTAGATAATTCTTTCCAGCTAACTTCCGGGGGTAAGCGTTTGAGAATTAATACCTGACAATTTACGTCTGGACGCCTTTTAATGTGAGTACTACGTAGTTCCATATCCGAGTCTGTCTCCACCCATATCTCCAGGTTTTCCAAAATAGGAGGTGCTTGGGTGGTAGCTGGTATATTATCTATCGGGTCAATACTTTCACCAATCTCACCCGACTTAGACTGATGAACCCTAAAGGAGACTGTTGTGGCTTTTTCCCAGTTTTGGTTGAGATAAAAGTCTTGTAGTCTGCGTTTTAGGTAAGCATCTAGCCAATTAATCACACTACCTTGAGTGGAGTCATAGGCTTGACCTGTCAGACCATCACAAATGTTGCGGCAGAAATACAACCAAGTTTGTTGCAGTGCGTCTTGATAGTAGGGAGTATTTTCCTTCCAGAGTTTATTTTGTGTCAAACGAATGATTTGCGTGAGCAACTTCTGACGTTGAGGGCTTCCAGGTGGATGTCTACGGGCTTGGGCAACTAAGGATGCTAGCTGTTCATTTAGATTCTTCTTAACTGAAGTTTTAAGTAACAGATGCCTAGCTTCCTGGTCTACTGGTAGTGAATAACTCTGAATGTCTAAATCAGTAGTAATATCTTTTACAGACAAAGAGTTCTTGCTTACCTCATCAGTTTCAATAGCAATGCTATCCATGTTACTTTGCTCAGATGCCTGAATACAGCGATGAATTGCTTCTTCAGGCGGGATAAAATCTTGGTTTATACTATTTTTTCGCATCTTATTTTCTTTCCTCAAATTTATTTTTTCCACATACTTTGCAAGCTTGATGCAGTACCCAACCCGCTCTTTGCTTGATTTTTAATGCTGTCATTATCTGTCAGATATTAGAGGTAATAACAGCATGGTTGCAATGGGCAATACCCTTTTGCTCACCAACTCCACTCAATCCACATAATCAACTCAGTAGGAGGACATAATTAAATGTAAAATGCAAACCAGAAGAAC
>NZ_JADEXF010000370.1 GCF_015207245.1 Nostoc cf. edaphicum LEGE 07299 | reverse complement strand
ATTATAAAGCTTTTTATTTAAACCTTTAGTGATATTAGAGTCAGTAATTTTTGCACCGACGACCTCTGGTGTCTTAGCATATCCTCGCCAAGGGCTAACTTGCAGCACACCATTTGTAGTAAACACTATTCGGAATTGGGCGATTGGTTCATTAGAAATGGGAGCGCGGTTAGCAGGATTGTAAAGTAGGTTAGGCAGAGGAGTTTGCTCGATTCCTTGATTGGCCTCCTTATTCACCGCTTTATAACCAACGATCGCTCCATCCGCAGCTACACCCAAACGATAGATCAAATCCTGTTGCAATCCTGAACGCTTAGTCCAAGCTGGATGAACTTGGTTATACACTTGACGATTCAATGCACGCAGCTGAGATGGATCGGTAATTTCTGGAACTGTATTTAAAAGTGCTTCTAAATCTTTAACTACTGGCTTTTCATTGGCTGTGGGTGGTGTCGTCGGTGTTGCAGCCTCGATGGGTGTTGCAGCCGCTGATGCTGGAGGATTAAGGCTCTTTATTGTAGAGCTAGTTTGCTCATCTGGCTTAGGCTGCGGTGGACGAATTTGGGGAGGTGGAATCAGGTTAAATGCGATCGCTGCTACTGCTAAACTTGATACTCCTACAGCCGCAGGAACAGCCTGCCTAATTACAGCCTGACTGGCACCGCCATAACGTCTAGTAACTGGTTGCAGTTCTAGGGATAATTCTGGTAAAGTCTGGGTATCAGCAAAAAACTGATCCACTGCTTCTACCAAATCAAATAACTGTACCGTATTCAAATCTATTTCAATAGGCGGACGCTTAGAATTATTAGAGTGAGACTCGAACCCCTCTGGAGCATTCTCTGAATGTATGATTAACCTGTGGCGGTTGCCGTCAATTTTTTGAAACTCTACTAGCTCCGATTCCTGGTTGTGTGCTTGCGGATTGGGTACAGTACTCAGAAATTCTTGGGCATAACCACTAACAGCCCTCACCAAACTTTCAAAAAATTCTCGCCCTCCTGTTAGGGGTTGATTGTAACCAGATAAATAGCATTCTGCATTTACCAATATTGATAATTCTGGGCGCATTTCCTGGAACTGTGCAGCCCTAGTGACATCACTTAACCCTTCTAAAAGAAGAGTACAATTAGGTAGACTGTACTTACGTTGAATATTCATTCCACTTCACCGTCAAAAAGACTAATCCAGAACCGCTGCATTCCAGCAGTACCAGTACAAAATAGTAATTGTCCTAACAAGTTTATTGCTAGCGCATCTAATTTTTCATCAGAAGTTAATGCTAGTACACCAGAACGTCTAGCATTCATCCGGCTTTTAAAATGCGCTCTAAACCGCTCTAAATAATTAGATAGCCGCAAATTCTGTTCTAATGGAATCTGTTTTTCTTCCATTTGTTGACATATCATTAATAACTGGCGGATGACAACAGTTAAACGCCGTGCTATGTAGCAAGCAATGACCACTAAAGCTTTTGCTTCCATAATAGTTAAGGGACGGCGCATGTGCGCTCTTCGTAGCGGGTTAGAGCTACGCATCCGCCATAAATTCACCCTGTCTTTAACAATTCCTTTAAGATCCAACTCTTGAGCAAAAGCCAGGATTGCTTCCGAACCACCAAGTTCTAAAGCTTCAATTGCCAGTAAAATTAGGTCAATTTGCAGCCTAGTTCTCCGAGGACACGTTTTGGAAGCGATCGCAGGATCTGGTAAAGTGTCCAGAATCATCGGCAGTGAGTCTTGGGTTGGACTGTTGAACGGCGTTAAACTTGCTGAAACATTCATTCTATAAATACCTTGTGCGGTTCCAACAGACTAGATAAAACAAATTTAAGATCGGTAGCCAAGACTTGTGGCAGTAGCATGACTACCTGATATATACATTACTTAACTCTTTCTACTCAAAGTTTTCCCTATATTGAAATCAAAATTTTAAAACATAACTAAATTCACCTCATTTATTAGTGAAATACCTTTTATAGCTTGGTTTAGATTCTAATTATCGTCAATGAAAAGCGAAGCTTTAGCCTCGACCTCCAATTGACCCCCAGCGTATGACATTATAGTGTACGATTTTTCAGGTATCTGAAATTGGGCACTTGTACTGAGCGTATCGCTAAAGCGAAAGCTCCGCTAACGCGTAGCCTCTCGTAGAGAAGTCGTTGGCGTAGCCTCTCCAAGAGTTGTATTGAGCATTAGGCATTGGGCATTGCTTATTAATTTTTCTACCTCATGCCCCATTCCCCATTCCCCACTCCTTTATTCCCCATTTTATGGATTTAAAGTCTCTCGTTCGTGACATTCCAGATTTCCCGAAACCCGGAATTTTATTTCGGGATATTACTACGTTACTGCGCGATCCAGAGGGACTGCGCTACACTATTGACTTTTTAACACAAAAATGCCATGAAGCTGGAATAACAGCCGATTATGTCATTGGTATGGAGTCGAGAGGATTCATTTTTGGTTCGCCTCTGGCTTATAAATTAGGGGCTGGTTTTATTCCCATCCGCAAAAAAGGGAAGTTACCAGCAGCCGTTCACTCCATTGAATATCAACTAGAGTATGGTACAGACTGCCTAGAAGTGCATCAAGACGCTTTACACCAAGGTAGCCGAGTTTTGATTGTGGACGATTTGATTGCCACAGGTGGAACAGCGAGTGCCACAGCAAAATTGTTACAGAAGATTGGCTGCGAACTAGTAGGATTTGGGTTTATTATCGAGCTACGGGATTTACAAGGGCGTACACATTTACCGGACGTGCCGATTATCTCTTTAATTGAATATTAGTCATTAGTCGTTGGTCATTAGTCACTTGTACTGAGTTTCGACTGCGCTCAACTACCGCGTAGTCGTTGGTGCAGCCTCTCGTAGAGAAGTATTGGTCAATAGAAAAACAACTGGCAAAGGACAAATGACAAAGGACAAAATATAAATGACAAAGGACAAATGACAAAGGACAAAATATAAATGACATCTACGAAAATTTCCTTGGAGACAGGTCGGGATTGGCTAATCGGGCTAGTCACGAGCGAAACTTTTGTTTATGTGGCAAAGCGGCTATTGCAGGCACTGCTAACTTTGTTGTTAGCCTCAGCGTTGTCGTTTTTCATCATTCAACTCGCTCCCGGTGATTATGTAGATACGCTGCGGCAAAATCCGAAAATATCTCCAGAAAGAATTGAGGAAATCAAACGGCAGTTTGGTCTAGATAAGTCTTGGCCAGAGCAATTTGGACTGTGGCTATGGCGAATATTGACCAAAGGGGATTTTGGCACGAGTTTTATTTATCAACGTTCAGTGGCATCGCTGTTGTGGGAACGAGTACCAGCGACTTTGCTATTAGCGATCGCATCTTTAATTGTCACATGGGCGATCGCCATCCCTCTAGGGATATTTGCCGCTGTCAAACAAAATAAGCCAGCAGACCGGATTTTACAGGTAATTAGTTACGCAGGACAAGGTTTTCCTAGTTTCATCACTGCCTTAGCGCTGCTGGTTTTAGCCCAAATCACCTCGCCATTTTTCCCAGTGGGTAGCATGACTAGCATCAATCACTCAGAACTGTCGTGGTTTGGCAGAATCTTAGATATCGGCTGGCACATGATTTTACCCACCATTGCACTCTCAATTACTAGTTTTGCTGGTTTGCAACGCATCACTCGCGGCGAATTATTAGATGTCCTGCGTCAGGATTACATCCAAACGGCTCGTGCCAAAGGTTTACCAGAAAACCGCGTCATCTATGTTCATGCACTCCGCAACGCTATAAATCCCTTAATTACTTTATTAGGTTTTGAATTAGCTGGTTTATTAAATGGTGCCTTCATCGCCGAATTTTTCTTCAACTGGCCTGGTTTAGGAAGATTGGCTTTACAGGCTTTACAAGCTCAAGATTTATATTTATTAATGGCAAGCTTGGTTATGGGCGCAGTACTGCTGATTGTTGGCAATTTAATCGCCGACTTGATGCTCAAAGCAGCCGATCCACGCATTCGCCTAGAAAATCTTAATTAGCAGCAATTCTAAAATTCAAAAAATCAAAACTTATTGGGCGTTTTCCAGAGTCCTGTCAACTATCAAACAACAAAGAGGTAGCCAGAGTGCGGATATTATTGAATAAAGTGTTGCTTATTCCTCATCCTAGAATTTGGCTACTCTCAGTTTCAATTTATTTCTGCACGCTGCAAAAAATTCTGAATTGCTGTTTAACTAATTATTTTACTAAAATTCAGACTTAGGTTTTTGTACTCGTATATTTAAGAGTTTTTTTTTAAGCGGGCGGCGGGAATCGAACCCGCATTAATAGCTTGGAAGGCTATAGTTTTACCACTAAACTACGCCCGCAAATTTCCAACCCTATAAACTTAACATAGTTTCTGTAAAAATTCAAGCATTTAGTTGGAATTTGCGGGTTGCATTTTGATCCTGACATACAAATTGCTCAATTCTGGTTTTGTGCCATCGTTATTGTGGGCAGCAAGAAAGTTTTCTGTTTTGAAAACTTCATTGAGGACTTGCTCGTATGTACTTTTTTCACTTTGCAGTTTTGCTGGTTCTATTTCTAGAACAACAGCCTGTTGAAAGTTGCCATTCTGATCGATTATCAAGCTAGCCAAAAGTTGTGCTGGCTCAAGTTCCGAATTGTGGACAAGAAAACTTGGGTCTAATTGTTTTGTGTTGCTTCCCCTGTATAAAGCGATAACGTCGGGTAAAGCATCTTGTCGAAATCCTTTTGATTGTATCAAGCTAATCACTTCATCTCTGGATAAGGGAGCTACTATTGCTACCGATGCTCCTCGAGTCGAAGTTGCTGGAGTTTCTATAGTCGAAGTCGCTGGAGTTTCTCTAGTTGAAGTTGCTGGAGTTTCTCTAGTCGAAGTTGCTGGAGTTTCTCTAGTCGAAGTTGCTGGAGTTTCTCTAGTCGAAGTTGCTGGAGTTTGTCTAGTCGAAGTCGCTGGAGTTTCTCTATTTTCAGTTTCT
>NZ_JADEXF010000369.1 GCF_015207245.1 Nostoc cf. edaphicum LEGE 07299 | reverse complement strand
TGCTCCCTTGCTCCCCTGCTCCTCTGCTCCCCTATTTACTTAACTTCCAAAATCGTTCCAGTTTCCTTCAAATAAACCCGCGTAAATGGTTCATCTTCACCCAAAGTATAATCTTCAATTAACCCTTTGCGACGAATAGAAATATCATTGCCTTTTCTAATCACCACAGTCGAACTATCGAAAACATTCCGCACCAAAATCATCTCAGTTTCGGTAGGATTATCCAGAACTACGATATTACTATTTTGGTAAAATATGCCCTGTTCTTCGAGGATCTCTTCAGGGTACTCAGCAATTAGCAAATCAAGTTTGGGATGACGCAGCAAAGTTTGAACATTACTGTTGTAATCTTTACTTGATACTTTTTTCGAGCGATTCACAAAAACGCCATCACGACAAACAGCACCTATTATCCAGTTGGGATGTTGCAAAAGGATATGGTCAATCGTCGCTTGTAGTTCTTCAACTGAGATTTTGTTAAAGGTAATAATTGGTATCCTGGCATCTGTACCCGACTCAAAAAAAGTTTCTAAAATATGAGAAGGTACATCAACACTTTCACCAACAGAAGGTTTAAGATGCATTAAAACGCCTGGTGCAGCATTGATTTCTAGGATGGCAAAGTTACTGGATTTCCAAGATTCTGCGAGACTTTTGGTGATAACATCAATTCCCAGACAAGTCAGTTGGAAATGTTGGGCAATATCTTGCGCCAAGATAATATTGTCATCATGAACTGTCGGGGTTGCATCGATACTCATACCTCCGGCTGAAAGATTGGCAACTTTACGTAGGTAAACAGTGCGTCCTTTCTCAATCACGCTGTCTAATGATAAACGCTGTTCGTCTAAGTAGAGTTCCATCGCTTCATCGATCTGAATTTTACTCATCGGCGAGGTTGGCGTATCTAAACGTGCAGGTTTGCGGTTCTCTTGGCGAATTAACTCTGCAAGCGTTAAATACCCATCACCCACAACTGATGCTGGACGGCGTTCTGTGGCGGCGACGAATCGACCATTGACACACAACAAACGAAAATCCGATCCTGTGATGCTTTTCTCAACAATTATTCGAGTTTGCTGGTTTTCGGGAATCGCTGCCAGTGAACGATTATAAGCAGAGATCAGTTCTTTTGAGTCTTGCACATCAGCCGTAACGCCAATTCCTTTGTGACCTACCACTGGCTTCACTGCCACTGGGTAGCCAATTTCTCTTGCTGCTGCCAAGGCTTCTTTTTCGGAAAAGACAATACTACCTTCAGGCACTGGGAAACCCAAGGTTTTCAAAAATGCCTTACAATCATCTTTGCGGGTAGTAAACTCCGAATCTAGATGGCTATCACAGTTAAATGTTGTTGCTACCCCCCGGACGTGTTTTTTTCCTAAGCCGTATTGCATCAATCCTTCTTCCCACAAATAAAAGGCGGGAATACCTTTCTGGTATGCTGTTCGCAATAGGGCGTAAACTGTGGGGCCTCCGTAGATAGATGCGCGAAATCTATCTTGCAGCTTTACCATCTGCTCATCAAAGGCAAAGTCTTCGTCTTGGGTAATGGCTTCAAACCAATCCCAAACAAAGTAAATTACCTCTCTAGTTGTGCGTTCATGTAGTGATTGGATGCTAATTCGTGTGAGATTTGGATATGGCTTAACACTCCAGCGGTTAAGGTGTAAATCCATGTCCAATTTTCCGGTTTCGGACACAACTTGGGCAAAGAGATGGGCATAAGATTCGTAGGTTTGATCGCGAAGATTTGGATAGCGATCGCCAATCTTGGCAATATAATCTTCAATGGGCAAAGGCTCTCTAGAGTCAATTAGAGCAAAATCAAATACTAGCGCCCCTACATCTAAATAAGGGTTGGGGCCAAGGTAATGCTTGAAGTTGAAAATATCGAATACATCTGTTCTTCTAGCATTAATGCGAACTAATTCACTGCTTTTTTGTAAAACCATTGATTACGAACCTTCGGCTAAACACCCTGAAATTTTAATGCTGAATTGTGGTTACTCAGACTTATTGATTGTAGATTGGCTCATGTTAATTTTGGAGAGTGATGGCTTTGCCACTGAGCTAATCCGAACCCACGTTAACCCTATTACTAAGCATTTTTAACTATCTTAAGGCATAATTAAATCCCCATTCTTCTGCCAGGAATCAAGAACAGTCAATTCATCCTCATGAGTAATCAAAGATATAACCTTTGAAAGGTGCAACACTCATCCAAAAATCGTATAAGTAAATATGAGGCATTAAAAAGACAGCATAAAAAAACAGCAAAGTTATGAATAGCACACAAGCTGCTCTAAGAGATGAGATTCGAGAACTTGCTGACGAAGCTTTTCACCAAAAGCTGATCTCTGGACATGGAGATGGGGCAGACATGAATGAGTATCAAATTGTCTACCAAGGCAAACCCAGGCATCTCCCACTAGAACAAGCACGTTTTTTCTTAACTAACTTGCTTTACAGAAGTCGGGTTCATTAGGACTTGTCATCAGATATCTAAATTCCATCTAGCTAGAGTCAATAGCAATTACTCACATAGCACGAGAAATCTCCAATCGACAACTAGCAATATAGCCAATAATGCCTTTAGACAATACTTCTAGGGGCAGTTGACGTTGTAGATTTGATTTAGTAGAAGATAAAAAATTTAGATAATTTTTCGGAAAAGTATTTCGGTCTAATTGCGATGTCTAACGACAAGCCGCTTCTCTACGAACGCGAATAGCGTGTCGCAGACAGACGCTCCGGGTAGCTTACTTCCCCGTAGGGGTATGCATCTACGCAAATGTTAACCCTACTTTTATCAAGTAATCTATCAAAGGGATGATTTGATACATTGAATTGTCATGTTTTAGTGAGATTTATTAACTCAAATCCAGGGGAACATCATGGTGGAAAGTAATATTATCAAAAGGCAGTTGGTAATTATTGGGGGAGCCGAAGATAAAGAGGGAGATTCTGTAATTTTGCGGGATTTTGTACGACGCGCTGGGGGTACAAAGGCGTATATTGTAATTTTGACAGCAGCAACAGAACTACCAAGAGAAGTGGGAGAAAATTATATCAGAGTGTTTGAGCGCCTGGGAGCCGAAACTGTTCGCATTATTGATACAGAAACCCGTGAAGATGCATCTTCATCTACCGCATTGGAAGCTATTAATAAAGCAACTGGGGTGTTTTTTACAGGGGGAGATCAAGCTCGTATTACCAACATCCTCAAGGACACCGAAATCGATGCGGCGATTCACAAACGCTTCTCTGAAGGTATAGTTATCGCAGGCACAAGTGCCGGAGCTGCTGTGATGCCAGACGTAATGATTGTAGAAGGCGACTCAGAAACACATCCTCGGATTGAAACTGTCGAAATGGGCCCAGGTATGGGATTTTTACCAGGGGTAGTAATCGACCAGCATTTTTCCCAACGGGGACGCTTGGGACGTTTAATATCAGCTTTGATACTACAGCCTGCTGTCTTGGGATTTGGTATTGACGAAAATACCGCTATGGTAGTGATAGATAACCAAATTGAAGTAATTGGTGAAGGTGCGGTTACGATTGTTGATGAATCAGAAGCTACATATAACAATATGGGCGAAATTTTGAAGGATGAGTCTTTGGCGATTTGTGGAGCAAAGCTTCATATTTTGCCACATGGCTTTAAATTTGACCTGAAAACTCGTCAGCCTATCCTAAATAATGGCTCTGTACCAAATGGCTCTCAATCACTTGCTTCAATTAACACTTAACTTTTAGCAAGTGTATTTAAACTGAAAGTTTTATCTAATCGCTGTAATACTCCCTGCCTCAACTTGGTAGGCAGGGTCAAAGGCTTAAAAACCCTGTACGATGCAGACTGATATTGAACGTAAGCAAAATAAAATCTGCATAGTAGTAGAATCTCTAAGCTAGTAATGAAAAGTTTGTAGTAAGCACTTTAGTGCTTAGAAAATTAAGGGCTAAAGTCCTTACTACGAACTTGGAGAACATTAAGGCGATTTCGTTAAACTATAAAAACTGTCAGAACGAATCTGACTGCCATTTCGCCAAACTTCAACTCTTTCTGGAGTGACTAAATAATAAAAACTACCATTATCTGCTCGATATCTGTCTTTACCAATATTCAAAGCTACTATCTTTATAGGCTTGCTTGGGGCTAGCTTCAATTGCCCAATATAAAATAATTGACCATTTTCTTCACAAACTTTTACACGAGAGCTTATAGTCTCACCTTCAATAAGACTAATTCCATTACATTTCGTATCAGTGCTTACAGGTGCAAAATCTATTGGAATTGGCTGCTGTGAGGGTGAAACTTGATTTGCTACTGGGGATGGCGAGACTGGGTGGTTCTGGTTATCCACTAGCTGAACTTTAGAACCGGAGCCAACACTTGCAGTTACCGATGTCAACAAACGAAGGGGGTCAACTGCTATTCGACCATTTGGGTGAACTTCAAAGTGCAGATGAGGTGCTGTACTATTGCCTGTAGATCCCATCTCGGCAATCATTTGACCTTGAATAACCTGTTGACCTTTGCTCACCAACAAACGGCGATTGTGGCCATAAACAGTAATGCTGCCGTCGAGATGTTTAATAGTTATAGCGTTTCCTAATCCCCAATTATCCCAACCTGCTTTGACAACTGTACCGGATGCCGCAGCAATAACAGGAGTTCCAGACGCCCCTGCAATATCAATGCCTTCATGTTGATATTTGCGGAAGCCTTGAGAAATAAATCCTTTAGTTGGCCAGATTAAGTTAGAAGCAGGGATAGGAGTTTGCCCAATTGGGGAATCGCCTGCCAATTGTGTTAAGGCAGATGTAGGTGTAGTTAATACAGCGCTTAAGGATATTAACCCAACTAGTGCATAAGTACGATATCGATAAATTATAGCTTTTTTCATAAGTTGTAAGTCTATTAGAACAATAATTCATATTATGTCCGCTTGATTACTTATTAAACCCAAAGAACCCCACCCCCAAACCCTCCCC
>NZ_JADEXF010000368.1 GCF_015207245.1 Nostoc cf. edaphicum LEGE 07299 | reverse complement strand
GAGTGGCTCGCTCTTGCAAAAGCAATTCTAATTCCGATCGCAACGGCTGAATCAATCTCGAAAATTCATTTTTTAATTGTCCTGCGCCAACAGTACTCTCTTCCTGAATGGGTTCGAGCGGCGGTAGTGGATACTGGTTATTACCATGATCGATAAATTTTGTTAACAAAGGCGATCGCGGTTCTTCAGAAGGCTGATTTGGGATGTCGCTCTCTAATGTTTCTTTTTCTTGTAACCTCACCAAGAAGTCGCGAATTCGCTCTAAAACTTCTTTAGGCTCTTGCGCCTGACCAGACAGAAATCTAGACAGGCGCTTGCCACCGTTGGCAAGTAAGTTGTCAATGTCTGCGATCAGTTTTTGAATTTCATCTGTACTAAAAGTCACTTTTATTACCTTACTTAAAAATGTGTGTCAACTAATGTGACATTAATTTACAATCACCGGATCTCTATGGGGATCTTGCTACACGCAGCGTCAACCATAGGAGAAGTTTTGAGTGGCAAAAGCCGCTACTTGGAATTATGACTAGTCATTATGTTATGGATTACTGGGGGTCGTGGCAATCTTCAATCATCTAAGAAAACAAGGAAAAAAGTTTTTCTTTGTCCCCCCATCCCCTTGTCTCCCCCTTTCCTTGTCCTCTTCAGACAGCCTTTGCTCGAAAAGCTTAATCTTCCAGGTCATTGGTTGGCTATTTTTGAAATCGCTAAAATACCTGAGCAATAATTTACTCCCTTTAGTATCATTAATGTTGTTTGCCTATATTCATAACTAATTAAGTTTGCAGTGCAGCTAGCCCCTAAGCAATACAACCGCCGGCTATAGACTACTTTTTGCAAAACTTTTACTCCGTTTAAACTTATAGGTAAAGATTATTTAGAAAAACTTCTTGTCGCTTTCTTGTTTAGCATAGTTTAGTTTTTTCTTGGAAAGGGAGCTGTGCAATGATAGCTTAGGCTACAAATGGCACTCCTGTTTTTTGTGTGTACATAGCAGCTTGAATTAAAGATGTCGTAATGGAAGATCGATATAGCTTGCAAGCACAGGCTAATTCCTGGATGATCACCTCCGCTCCCTTTTTTCAAGGGTTGCCAGAAACTGCTGTGGAATCAGCCCTCACCCATCTTGTTACCCGCACTCACCCAGCCAATCAGGTGATTCTACTGGAAAATGACTGGGGTGGTTCTGTGTATTTTATTATGGACGGATGGGTAAAAATCCGCACCTACAATCTGGAAGGAAAAGAGGTAACGCTGAATATTATTGGCAAAGGTGAATTGTTTGGTGAAATGGCGGCGCTAGATGAAGCACCTCGATCCACCGATGTGATTACCTTGGCCCCAACGGTAATTGGTAGTATGCCTGCTCAAGATTTTGTCAAATTACTTCAGATAGAACCCTTGGCGGGAGTTCGATTGGCGCAACTCATGGCACGACGTTTGCGACAAGTAAATCGCCGATTGCGGTTGCGGGAATCTGATAGCCAGTCAAGAGTAGCAGATACGTTGTTATTTTTGGCAGAAGGACAGGGAAAAAAAGGGCAAACGGGAACCGAAATTCCCAATTTACCTCATCGGGAATTAAGTAGTTTGAGCGGACTGGCGCGGGAAACGGTGACACGAGTATTGACAAGGCTAGAAAAAAAAGGCTTGATTAAACGGGATCAAGACACTATTTGTATTCCCGATTTGTCAGCTTTAGAAAGAATGATCGTTTAAAAACTTGTCAGATATGAGTATTTTAGATTCTCTCCCAGATGAACCGGAGGAAGATCCATCTCCTGAATCTCCAACTCCTCAGAATCATTGGTTAGATAAAGAACAGCAGTTAATGCCTCCTCAAGTCAAGGCAGATGCGCCTTTGAGGATGGTGGAAACAGCATTTTTAGCCAGTACCGCTAGCTTAATTTGGTTTATTAATTTTTACTTTCCTTTGGGCCCAGTTTTGCGGATATTTTTTCCAGTGCCTATCGCTCTAGTTTATCTGCGTTGGGGCAAACGTGCGGCATGGATGGCAGCACTCACCTCTGGGTTACTGCTGACGGTACTGATGGGGCCAGCCCGCAGTTTGCTGTTTGTCATGCCCTACGGGTTTATGGGCGTCCTTTTGGGCGCTACGTGGTGTCGTCGTCGTCTTCCCTGGATTGTTTCTATCACTCTGGGTACGCTATTGGGTACTTTAGGAGTCTTCTTTAGGCTGTGGTTGCTGTCTGTTTTGTCGGGTCAAGACCTATGGATTTATGTGATAACCCAGGTGACTGAGTTCATTGAGTGGGTATTTTTTAACTTGAGTTTGTTGGCGAGTCCCAGTGTATTTTTGATTCAAGTGGGAGCGATCGCTTTAATTTTACTCAACAACTTTATCTACCTTTTTGTGGTACATCTGGCAGCATGGTTGCTTTTTGACCGTCTGGGCAACCCGATCCCCCGCCCACCACACTGGGTACAAGTTCTCATGGATTATGAAGGATAGTTATTTGTCATTTGTCATTTGTCATTGGTTAAATGATGAGTCCTAACTAATAACCAATGTTCCATGCCCAATTCCCAAATTAGTATTTATACGCAAAAAGAACTAAGTGAACAATGGCTGCGAAGGTATCGTGGCTGTCTACCCGTATTTGCTTGTGTTTTAGGATTTACTGAAACTGGTTTAATTCCAGGGATTTCCGCAGCTGGTCGCACTCCAGAGGATCGGAAATATACTGCTTGTGCGGATGCCGAGTTTTTGTATTACGGTCCAGAACACAAAGCCCAATATCCCCTACCACCATTGGCGGCTGGGGCTTCACCTGTGCTGATTTCTCGCGCTGTATTTGAGTCACTAAAGATACCAATTCATTTATTTAATGCTGGTTTACCCCAAGCTCCTGCTGTGCCAGTAATTGATTTGGGTGGCGCTCCTGCTAAATGTTTAAGTCAAGGGGCTGCTATGGAAATTACAACAGTACACCACTTGTTTGAACAAGGGCTACTTTGGGGAGAACGCCTAGCCGCCAATATCCAACAGGGGTATCTGATTGTTGGTGAGTGCGTCGTCGGAGGTACTACAACTGCCCTGGCAATTTTAACTGGTTTAGGTATAGATGCTGCCGGAAAAGTTAACAGTAGCCACCCTGTTTGTAACCACGCGCAAAAGTGGGCACTAGTACAAGCTGGGCTGGAGAAGATGAGGGGGAGCAGGGGGCAGGATAAGATATTTCAATCTCAAATCCAAAATTCTGTAGATCCCTTACAACTCGTCGCCGCCGTGGGCGATCCGATGCAAGCAGTGGTAGCTGGGATGGCGATCGCTGCTAGCCGTAGTTGTGGTGTGATGCTGGCTGGAGGGACGCAAATGCTGGCGGTTTATGCGCTAATGAGTGCGATCGCTCAAGCTTACGCCTTATCATGGCAACCAGAAGCAGTAGTTGTAGGCACAACCCGCTGGGTGGCTGAAGATCCTACTGGCGCTACAGTTGACTTAGCTCTCAACTTAGGAAAAAGCAGCTTAACTCAGAATGGAGGAACCCCTCCTCTATTAGCAACTCATCTGAGCTTTGCTGATTCTCGTTATCCCCAACTGAGAGCTTATGAGCAGGGCTTTGTCAAAGAAGGTATGGGTGCTGGAGCCGCTTGCGTAGCCGCCCATCTTAGCCAAGATTGGCGGCAACACCAACTTTTGGCAGCCATTGAAGCCCAACTTGAACGGCTAAGTATTGCCTTGAACTAAAGATTTTGGTCTTAGGATATGATATCAACCGTAGCTTGATTAAAAACTTCCAGGATTGTCATCAAGTGCTAGCAAGAAATTAATCAGGTCTGCTTGCTGTTTGGAATTAAACCCAGATTGTCTATCTACGTAGAAGTGATGCCCTGTGCCATCAAGGTTACTACGCACTAAACTAGGGTTAGCTTTGTTGGCTTTCACAACCAAACGACGAAGATCGCGATCGACCAGGGCACGCAAACTACTAGCAGGATCGGCAGGTATACCTTGGCTAAGAGTGCCAGATAGCCCTAAGCCACTCTTGTTAACAACCGTGGAACTACCATTTGAGTTCACTTTCAAGCTTCCTGCTCGTACTGCTGCACCGCCATCGTGCAAATATGGGGCGCTTAAATAAAGACCACGCAAGGAAGTAGTTTTGTAACCGCCTTTTGGCAATATACCTTTGGGTAGAGTTGTGGGAGTATCAGAGATACCCTGCGTTGGTACATCCAGCACTTCAGCACTAGCAGGTATGGGAACAGGAGTGTTAAAGGTGTATAGCTTGGGTGGTACTAACAAATTACTCAGCCCTAAGCGAGATTGGGCACGAGCGGGGTTAGTACGAATTTCATCAATTGGATGAATTTTGTTGTCAGTAAAGAATGGCGGAATATGGCAAGTAGCACAATTGGCTTTCTCAAATACTTTTGCGCCACGCTTAACAGAATTACTGTTCAACGCTTGCCAGTTTTCCGAAGTCTGGTTGGCAGGTGGCACTAAGCTATTTTGGAAAGCAGACATAGCATTAGCAGCAAATAAGAAAGGACCACTCGCAATATCACCAGGCTTTTGAGTATTTGGGCTGAAAACTAAACCGTTGTAAGTAAATAAACTAGGGCGCAGGTTTGGGTAAGTTGCTGTCCCAGGAGCAGGAATTTGGTCTTCTAATTGTGCTTGTGTAGGATTCGGTGCGATCTTCCGTAGCCATTCAGAGGGTTTTACTATTACTCCTTCTGGTAAACGTAGGCTGGGAGTGGCAGCGTTTTGTAGAAATGTACCAATATAAACCTCTGGGTCAATGCCAAGCGTTTCTGCACTCAGTTGAGCAGCTGCCAACAGATTGTTTTCTGAAGAATGAACACCGTTGCTGACAGCGCTGAGTCCCGCAAACGGCCCAATAGCAAACTGTCCATCAAGAAAATAAGGATGATTCTTAAATGTGAATATACTGGGAATTTGAGTAGTATTGTTGATACTATCTGAAGAACTCTCAAAATTACCAAAAGGCACATCTAATACTGCATCGTCAAA
>NZ_JADEXF010000367.1 GCF_015207245.1 Nostoc cf. edaphicum LEGE 07299 | reverse complement strand
GCAAGTAGGCGTTTCGCTGCTTGGGCGGCTGAAATCACACTAGTGGTGACTAGTGGGTTGATTCCCTTCGGCATTGGTGTCTATGCCAATTCTAGAAGCGATCTGAACCGAGTGCCGCTTAACCCCGTGCTGGTAGTCACAGAAAGAGCGATCGCCAGACCCCTAGCTCTACCTGTGAGCTATGGCATCCGTAACGTTGCATGGCCGACTAATATTTTGTGGACAATCGCCCTGTTAGCACCTGTAACTCTTTCGTGGTGGCAATTATATTTATTAGCTAAGACTGGTAGCACAATTCCGAAACGTTGGTTAAAAGTCCGGGTTGTCAACGAGCAAGGGAAGCCGCCCGGATTGGGGGCAGTTGTAATTAGAGAAGGAGTTGGGCGCTGGACTGTACCCATTTCCATCGCCTATCTGCTGTGGCGCTACAGCTTTGCTTTTCCGAATTTAGGATTATTTACATTTTTATCTTTATTAATGATTGTGGGTGAAGGGATAGGCTTACCATCACGTCGGGGGCGTCGCGCACTACACGATCAACTCGCAGGTACTTATACAATCGATGCACTCTTAAGCAACAAACAAGCTCAGTCTGCTGACGGTAACGATCAAGCAGAAGAAGAGCGGGAGGGTGAAGAATTCGCGGCAGTCGAAACCAGCCAGTCACCTAATTTGTGGCGACGAATACAGCAAAATCCTAATCTGACTTTGTTTGGGGTAGGGCTTACGAGTATGACTGCTGTGTTGGCAACTTTAATAGGTACTCAAGTTTATATTCAAATTCAACAATCCCAGCGAGCAACCGAGAAAATCAACAGCGACCAGTTCCTTGAACTTGTCAAACAATTAGCTCCCAGCTCTGGGGCGACTAATGAGCAACGCCAAAGTACAATTCTGGCTATAGGTGGTCTTAATGACCCACAATCGATTAAATTTCTGGCGGATTTATTAGTTAGCGAAACTAACCCCAGCCTTTTGGATACAATTCAACAAGCTTTGACAACTGTCGGGCCCCAAGCCATCCCGGAACTAAAAAATAAGAATCAGTTTTTGGTGAGCGAACTGGAATCTGTGGGTAGCACTGCAACCAAAGAGCGGGAATTACGCCAAGGTCGGCTACAAAGAAACCAAAGGACAATCAACAAGATTCTCTCTGTTTACAGCGGTAAAAAAATCGAGGGTGTTGACCTTAGTAGCACCCAATTAGGTCAAAGCGGTACTTCAGGAAGTTCCTTCTTCAACTTGGTACTGGACAATCTTGATTTATCAGGAGTTAAGTTTAAATCTGCAAATCTTAACCAAGCCAGCTTTAAGGGTAGCCGCTTCCGGGGTGTGGGTGAAGATGGACGTTGGGATACCTATGACGATGTAATGGCTGATTTAAGCCAAGCTCAGTTGCAGCAAGCCAATCTTACTGATGCTAACCTAAGTCGCGTCTTGATGAACCGGATTGATTTGAGTCGCGCCACTCTTAACAGAGCCAACTTATCCAACGCGCGTCTATATGATGCTAAACTCAACAGCACCCAACTAGTAGGAGCCGATCTGCGAAACGCAGTTTTGGAAAAAGCCAGCTTGACTGGGGCAGATTTAGGCGATGCCAAATTGAACGAAGCCAATCTGTATGCAGCGCGTTTAGGTCGCGCCACTGCCATCGGCACGCAATTATCTTTTGCCAACTTAACTAACACTGATTGGCAAGGGGCAGATTTATCAGGAGCTTATTTGGATCGTGCTAATCTCAGCAATGCGAACCTCAGTGCCACTCGTTTAACTGGTGTTGTTTTACGTTCTGCCCAAATGGAAAACGTTAACTTGCAAAATGCCGATCTGAGTCTTGCAGATTTACGTGGGGCAAATGTCGCTGGAGCAGATTTTAAGGGGGCAATTCTTGCTCCTAGCAAACAAGATCCAGCAGATCAATTTGTCCAAACCCCAGATTTAGGCTCAGTATCTGCCGTAGTTCAAGGGGTTGATTTTTCTCAAGCTAAAAATTTAGATGCCAAGCAATTAGCGTACATTTGTACTCAAGGAGGAATTCATCCCCGTTGCCCGTAGAATGGAGGGAGCAGAGGGGCAGAGGAGGATGAGGAGACAAAGGGAAAAGGGGACAAGGGGAAAAGGAGAATAACCTATGCCCAATGCCCCATGCCCCATGCCCAATTACCAATGACAAATGACAAATGACAAATTGGTGTGAGGAGTTGGTTATGAAGTATATTCCATCTTTGGTTTCAGTTTTGGGGGCTGGTTTGGTCTTGAGTCTGGTTAGTACTAAACCAGCACAAGCTCAAGTAGCTTATGGCAGTTATATTGGGATCGGCCCCACTGTTGGTTTTACCGATGGTATCCAATTTGGGGGAGTAATCGCGGGGCGCTACAAGCTTTTGGAAGCACCAATTTCACTCCGCACCCAAGTTTTAATTGGAAATAATACGGCTGTTGTACCAACGGTTTCTTACGATTTTCCCCTCAACTGGCAAGCTGATGCCTACCTGGGCGCTGGATTAGTGCTGGCTGGTGGTGGTTCTTCTCCTGTGGGCGATAAAATTAGTTTTGCTTTACAACCGGGCATTGATTATATGATCCCAAATAGCAATACTGTCCTTTTTGGCAATGCCATTATTGCTTTTGATGCCTACCGAGATAGCAGTGGTACAGCTATCTCCGTACAAGGTGGCGTTGGTTTAAGATTTTAAGGGACACGCTATCCCTAAGAAGCGTTAAACTTCATTGCAAATTAAGAAGTTAGTCCAAACAACGTGATAGTTTTTGGTCATGAAGAGAGACAGCACAGGATTAACACAGGAGAACACAGTGGCAATGGAATCAAATTTATTAACGGATGCGAGCGCAGATGAAGTGAATCAAGATTTCAGTGAATATGTCGCCAATCTTCAACTTCACATGACTCTGCAAGCTCGTAATCTTGTTCCAACACTGAAGCAAACACTGGTAGATAGTCGCCACCAATTACTCCATCAAACCCAAGCCCACTTTGAAAAGCTAGTTTCTCGGCAAGGGTTATAAAATATATACAAATTTTAATCAAAATTCAAATAAAATAAGGGCAGATGTTGTTGGGTCAATGCCAATGGTGTTCTCACAAGGTCTGCTTTTTCTGCTTTTTAAGTATTAAGTTACTAAAATCACCCTTTTGGCACAATAGTAGAGAGCAGAAACTAGTTAAGATTATTGCAGCAGTTCCTTCCTTTGAAGAGCAGTTAGTTAAGGCTAAATGGCGGCTCGAATAAAAATGACTTCATTACTTCCCAGAAACCTCAGCGTTATTATCCGACCAGTCCAATATCGGGATCTGGACGGAATTGAGCGCATAACTCAAGAGTCATTCGCAGCCCTTACTCCGAAGGGAGCAGGTTTTGCCATCAGCCAGATGCAAAGGCTGCGTCGCTGGTATGGATTACTCAAATTTTTAAGTTGGTTTCCTAACCCGCTACAGTATCGCCTCTGTGCTTTTGTCGCAGAGCAAGGGCGGATACTTTTAGGAATGATTCAAGTGTCACCCTTTAACCGCACACGTAGCACTTGGCGTATCGATCGAGTGTTGCTAGAGCGTGGTGTCGATAAACAAGGAATAGGTTCGCAACTTTTGCGTCATTGCTTTGAATCGATTTTGGAAGCTCGTACTTGGTTACTGGAAGTTAATATCAATGACATAGAGGCGCTGGCATTATATCGACAAAATGGATTCCAGCGTCTAGCAGAAATGACATACTGGGAAATTGGGCCAGAATTACTGGCTGAATTGGCACAAGCAGAGCCAGACTTGCCCAACCTCTTGCCTATAAGTAATGCTGATGCCCAGTTGCTATATCAACTAGATACGGCATCAATGCCACCTTTGGTGCGTCAGGTTTTTGACCGCAATACCCGCGACTTTAAAACCAGTTTGTTTGGCGCTTTAACTGATGCAGTGAAGCAATGGCTGACCAAAACAGAAGTAGTCAGTGGTTACGTATTTGAACCGCAACGCAAAGCTGCGATCGGCTATTTTCAGGTGCAACTCGATCGCAAGGGTGAAGTTCCCCATGTAGCAACGCTGACAGTTCATCCTGCTTACACCTGGCTTTATCCAGAATTACTGTCTCAACTGGCTCGCATTGCCCAAGATTTTCCCCAACAAGGGTTACAACTAGCCTCCTCAGACTATCAAGCAGAGCGAGAAGAATATTTGGAGCGAATTGGGGCAAAACGGATAGAACATACATTAGTGATGTCTCGCTCTGTGTGGCACAAGCTACGAGAGTCGAAATTCGTTTCCTTAGAAGGAATTCAGTGGACTGATATGCTACAAGGTTTACAACCAACTCGTAAACCTATACCAGGTGGAATGTCATGGATACAACCAGGAAAGTTGCCATCGTCAGATAAACCTCTGCCAAGCAAGCCAGAACCGATTAACTTTTCGGTAAAAAACCCTAGCATAGAAACATCGCCGATTACTGAATCAGCAGATGGACAGCAGGAGAATTAGTGTGATATCCCAAGAGCAACCAAAACCGTTTATTTCAGCCTTGGGACTAGATTTTGGTCGCAAGCGGATTGGTGTGGCTGGGTGCGATCGCACGGGTTTAATTGCCACGGGTATCACCACAATTGAGCGTGCATCTTTTGAGCAAGATGTCGAGCGAATCCGACAAATAGTTAATGAACGTGAGGTGCAAATTCTAGTTATGGGCTTACCTTATTCAATGGATGGCTCGCTAGGATTTCAGGCTCGTCAAGTTCAAAAATTTACTACAAGGCTTGCTAAAGCACTAAAGCTGCCTGTGGAATATATGGATGAGCGATTAACTTCATTTCAAGCAGAGCAACTGCTGATAGCTGAAAACCGCTCCCCGTCACGCCATAAAGGTTTAATTGACCGCAAGGCAGCCGCTTTGATTTTACAACAATGGCTGGATGTTAAGCGTGCCAACTCCCGCA
Organism: Nostoc cf. edaphicum LEGE 07299; assembly: GCF_015207245.1. GTDB lineage: Bacteria > Cyanobacteriota > Cyanobacteriia > Cyanobacteriales > Nostocaceae > Nostoc > Nostoc edaphicum_B. The sequence continues at coordinate 65 of NZ_JADEXF010000367.1, read as the reverse complement.
TTTCAGTTGCGGCTATTGAATATTGATACCTTTTAACATGATATTCTGAAAACGATTAGCCAGCA
>NZ_JADEXF010000366.1 GCF_015207245.1 Nostoc cf. edaphicum LEGE 07299 | reverse complement strand
AATGACTACAAAGGACGACATTCACGGGTGATTATGTAATTTAGATGTGTTTTAGCTTACTGCTGGTGAATGCTGCTAGAATGTAGCCGCTAATTTGACTGAGAAACAGCAGAGTAACGGTTGCTGGAGTCAGGTTATAGGTAGACAGAATGGAGGGCAGAAGAACTCCTAATCCTGCTTCAGCTATCCCAATGGCAATAAAGGCATAGAAAGCGATTGCCGAACCTATCCACAGAGGCGGTAAGGTGCGTTGATAGTCTGTCATTGGCTGGAATGCTCCTGGATCGGACAATTTGACTGCTGAGATTTACTCAATTAATCAATCGCCTTATCCTTCCTTTTTGAATGCTTGACCTGCTAGAAATGCTAATGCTGCTGTACCAGCGATCGCACCCCACTGAAGAAGCGGATTTTTCTCTAGCCAGTCGGAAATGCTAGGTATAACTAAGTTACTATAGTCTCCCTTAACTCTTTCGTCTTCAGAAACAGATTGGTAAAAATTATTTGGTGCATCTTCAGACTTCGCCTCAGAAGAACGTAGTAAATCGAAGCCGACGAGTAGTAACAATGAATCTACTAATGATGGTGAGATGCGCTGTACCACATCTAATATTTTAGCTACATCTCCAACCAAGTAATCACGAGTTGGATGTTCGGCTACGTAGAGGATAGCATCAGCTACAAGTTTAGGGTCGTAGTAAGGTGGTATCCCCGAAGGCTTTACGCCTAATTTCGTCAGACCATTATTCCAAAAGGGGGTATTAATCACCGCTGGTTTCACACTCGTGACGCTGATCGGCCATTTTTCATGTTGCAACTCAAGGCGCATGGCTTCGATAAAGCCCTCAACCCCGTGCTTGGCTGCGGAGTAAGCACTTTGGTAGGGGAGCGATCGCCTACCTTCCATTGAAGAGACATGGATCAGCGCCCCCCGTCCCTCACGCTTCAGATGGGGTAGGGCTGCCATTGCACCATACACTTGTCCCAGGAGATCGACATCAATGACATGCTTAAACTCTTCTGGTTTTATGTTGTCGAAAGTGGCAAAGATGCCGATAGCAGAGACGTGTACCCATGTATCGAGTCGTCCGTACACTTCTACAGCTTTATCTGCGATCGCTTTAACTTGCTCAAATACTTCCACATCAGCTACGTAAAAAGTTGCTTCACCGCCAAAGCCGCGAATCTCCTCCACTAAAGACTTTAGCTTCGACTCACTCCGAGCCGAGACTACGACTTTTGCGCCACGTCTAGCAAACTCAAGAGCTGTGACACGTCCGATCCCGCTGGAGGCTCCGACGACAGAAACGACTTGCTGATTGATTGGCTTTAATTGCATAAGTGTTACTTTCTAAAATAAATTAGGGATTGGGAATTGCCTTCGAGAACGTTAGAGACTTTAGCTTCAATAAGTAATTCAGTCGCTTTGTTAGTATCAGTTGTTATTAAAAATATTTCTTAATAACTTTCCTAGTACATATATATGTTAATTATTGTTACGGTTGCATTTCTCTGTCTATTGGGGAATCTGAAAGCGCCACAAGAAGTAGATGTAAGCATTTTCTAGACTTTTAAGTAAGACTTTCGACTAATAAACATCAGGAACTTGGTCAACAAATCTTACAAAATCTCATCTGTCGCCTTTTACTTACTTAGAGGATCTTTAAAAAGTTTGTAGTAATGTATGAAATATTTGTTAACCCCACCCTAACCCTCTCCTTGTCAAGGCTACTCTGTACACACAAGTTGGAAATAATTGACAAATCCGGGTTTTACCCCACCCTAACCCTCCCCTTGCAAAGGGGAGGGAACTAGATTTTCCGGTTTCCCCCCAATGCATCGGGGGGATTAAGGGGGGTAAAAATGTGATTAAAATCACAGCCAAACACTTTTAAAACAACCTCTCAGACTCAACTTTTAAATGACACAATCTCCTGATGCTATTTACTTTTTTTACAAATAGTTTTTAGTCTGCTTTACTCCTCAATACAGATGCGAAAGCAGATTTAATTGAACTTCCCGCTCCCTTGAGTTTCTGGGCAATGGGTTGCACCCAAATCAATGCTACAGTGTGTGGCAATGCTGCAACTTTATCTGATTAAATCTGTTTAAGGGAGCCATTGTAATCCCTTATCCTGTAATTTCTGCTCGATATGCTGCATTTCCTGGATAGTTTCTCCAGTAACGATCGCATAAATTTCGGTGTAGATTTTTCCGTATTTGACCCTCTCTAAAGCCGACAGAACGATCAAGTCTTTGCGATCTAGTTCTGGTTTTAAAGTCACTAAAATTGAATCTAACGTTCCTTCCATACGGTAGTCACTGGAATATTTAGCTACTTCCTTTCCCAGTCCCAGTAGGGTATGACGCTGCAAGCACAACGGAGTCGAGCCATTAACTCGAAAATTGGCATCGATCGCATAAAATTGTCCGTCTCGATCTTCCAGCACATCAAAGCCAATCACGCCGAAATAACCCTGTTTGTGAGCATACTGACCAATGGCAGCAATCATCTCAAAAAATTTGCTCATATCAGTGTTGCGGTAGTCAATCAGTCCGCCTAAATAGTTGCCTTCTGGAGTGACGAGTTGCCTGGTAGTACCGATGAGGGTTATCTCTCCCGCTTTGTTGACATAGAACTGTACGCAGTAATTCTGCACCTCATTCTTGACGAACTCCGAGACAATAATCGTATCAATTAATTTAATATCAAGATATTTCCTGATTTCTTCAAAAGAGTAGTTCAAATCGCTGGAGCTTTTGATAATATAAGTGCCTTCTCCTGAGAGTCCGTGCGATGTTTTGATTAAATAGGGAAATTGTGGTAACTGAATGTCTTCGAGATTGACTTCATGCAAATTGTAGCTTTCGTATTTTGGACATTGCACCCCCAATTCGGCTAAAGTTACTTTGCTGAGTAAGCGGTAATGTGTGTCTGAATCAACAGCGTGTTTTTCAGGTTTTAGACGATCGAAGGGAAATAAAGTTATGAGTTTGTCAAAATGTTCGCCCTGGCTGAGGTCATCCAAATAAGTTGAGCAATCCATCATTTCAATATTGGAGTCGCTGAAGCCGAAATGCTCTTGCCAGTATTCAAGCAGAGACTTTGGTGGTGGAATAATCACAATTCCAGGAATGCGATCGCCTAACACAGCGAGATTTTTCCAAGGTTCTTTCTGACAAATCTTGTCGAAGGAGGTTTTTGTGGCTTCACTACTGCCATCTTGAATAAAATATTTTTTCCGGTTAGGATAAGCAGCCCAACTGCCAGTTGCAGGGTAATTTAAAATAAACCCATAAGATGCATCTGTGATATCTTCAGCAAACAGATCAGAAAGAGTACTCCCTTGAAAATAATGAAAGTCGTATTTTGAGTTCATTTACTCCTCCAAGAAACCGTAACCTTTTATGGATACGGTTGTTTATAAAAAATGAGTTACTGGATTTACAAGTAACACTAACTTGAAAAAAAACCTATATATTCAAACTTGAAAACTCAGATTGAATTTGGTTTTATTAATTACACATAAACTTAGCGTAGTGGGGCGTAACCCATTACGAATTGGTATGAGTTATTTCTTGGTAAAAGCAGCCACCTTCTCTTGTCCTGCGGTCATATAAGCACAAGCCATGTGTGATGAGTTATACGCCCAGCCAACTCGTCCTTGACGATCTATGAGGATGCACCCAGCTTCACCTTTAACCTTAGAAGCCAAAGCGTCAATTGCCATCTGTGCTGCTTCATCTGGATGTCGGTCTCCACTCAAAAAATCTATCGCAGTTTTAGCCAAAACCACCGGGATAATCGACTCGCCATCACCTGTTGTTGAGCAAGCGCCGATTTTATTATCAGCATACAAGCCACAGCCAACGATCGCAGTGTCACCGACGCGACCTTGTTGCTGCTTGGTAGTGCCGCCAGTTGAAGTACCAGCAGCTAAAATGCCGCTGCTATCCAAAGCTACACAGCCTATAGTGTTGGGGCGATCGATTACTTCTCGATCTTCCTTCCACTGCTGCCATTGCTCCTCAACTATTAAGTCTTCTTTTTTACACATTTCGGCACCACAATCTATAGCGAAGCGTTCTCCACCCCGCGCTACTAGCAGCCTGGGTTTTTCATCCATAATTTTTCGGGCAACCGAGATTGGATGACGTATACCCTGAACTGCTGCGATCGCTCCCCAACATAATGAGCCTTCCATAATCGCCGCGTCTAACTCCACTTCTCCGTCGCTGTTGAGAGTTGCACCAAGACCAGCGTTAAATGTCGGGTCAGCTTCCAAAACACGGGTAGCTGCTTCCACAGCCTCTGCGGCAGTACCTCCACTGATTAGCACAGCCCAACCAGCTTCTGCTGCTGCTGTGCAGCCTGCATTATTGGCTGCAACTTTGTCGTCTGTGATGGTTTTTGCTCCACCATGAACAATGATGGTCGGTATCATATAATCCCTTCTTGTTAGTATGAATTTTGTGGGACTGCAATTGCTTTAACAGGTTCGTCAATTAGTTGTAGCGATCGCATTTTTAAAGTCTCTAAACCGAAGCGCTGGGTTGCTGATATAAACACAGCTTCGGGATAATCTTGTTGAACCCTAGCCCAGGTTTCGCTATCTACTTTGTCAACCTTGTTAAAAGCAATCAAACTTTTTTCTGGAATCTCAGGCATTTCTTCGAGTATTTCCAGCACACTCGCAATATGGCTTTCCCAAGCTGGATGGGACAAATCCACAACATGAATCATCGCATCTGCCTCAACGACTTCCTCCAATGTGGCGCGAAACGCATCCATCAGTGCTGGCGGGAGTTCGTGAATAAACCCTACAGTATCTGTGAGCAAAATCGAGCGACGTTCATGTGTTTCTGGTTTTGTAATTACCACTTTGCGGGTTGTTGGGTCGAGGGTAGCAAATAGTTGATCTGCGGTGAAAACCTCAGCATTAGTTAATACATTTAACAAAGTAGATTTACCAGCATTGGTATAGCCAACTAATGCCAAAACCGGAATTTCTTGCTGT
>NZ_JADEXF010000365.1 GCF_015207245.1 Nostoc cf. edaphicum LEGE 07299 | reverse complement strand
ACTTAAAACCCTTGCTAATGACCAATGACAAAGGACAAATGACAGCCTTAGCCAGTTAGCTTTAATTGCGCCGACCTACTTAGAGGCGCAGTAGGTTGTCGTTAGACATAGCCTTTTATAAATTAACCTGGAAATACTTTAGATAAATCCAGGACTAAATCAGGAAAATATGGCAGACTAACTGATTCATTGTGCAGAAAAATTAACTTGCGGCGATAACCATATTTACCTTGTAAATCTTTATAAGGTTCGCTGTAAGATTCTAGGTAATTATCTACTAAATTAAATATCCAATAGTCGGAAATACCAGCTTCTGCATAAACAGATAATTTTACATCTTGGTCATATTTCAAAGTAGAATTAGAAATTTCAATTACCAGTAATACATCAGATGGGCTAGGATGAGCTTCTAAATAGTCATCAGGACGATTTCGCACAATGACTAGATCGGGTTCTGGTTCGCTGTCATCAGGTATAATAATTGGTTCTTGTCCTCGAAGAATCGCCTCTTCTAGAATCAGCTTGAACAACTCCCGATATAAGCGGGTGCTGCAAACAGAGTGCGGTGTACCTTTTGCTGCCATCTGGATTATTTCACCCTTAATTAGCTCAACTCGGTCATTCTCCTCAAAGAAGCCGAGTTCAGCTAGACGGTGATATTCAGCTATAGTAAAGCGTTTAGCAGTGGTAAGGCTCATAACAGCTACGAGAATGCAGAGTTATTTTTATCTTAATATAGCTGTAGCTGATTAAACTTCACCGATAGAAGATAATGAGGTGTCTGGGTATTCTTCTTTATCACCTTCTGTAGTTGCTTCTATACTTACACCCTTCCAAGGAAAGTCAAAATATTGTTCTTGAACCGTTTTTAATTCCTTTATTGACTCTTGAAAAAATAATTTAATAGCAGATAGCTGATCTTTTTCAGATAAAAACTCTTGTAGGCTTTTTTGATAAAATATACCTGACCACGCTGGCAAAACTTTTAAATTAACAGGAGTCCATATATTCGGTTTATCGTTAATTATTGTCTGCATAGATTCAATAATTTTTGGGCGTTGTCCAAACTTAGGGGAAACGTGTAAAAGTATACCTAGATATGGATAATCAGTTAAATTATTTGGATTTAAACCGAAGTATCCAAGACCACACCATAAGTCCCATGTAGAGGGAGAAAAGTGGGTGTAGATAATATATCTCTCATCCCATTTCCATTGAGTCCTACTTGCTGCGCCTTTGATAACACCTCCAAAAGCTAGCTTAAATTTTTGCTGTACTTCATCATTGAGAGTTGATTCCATAAGATTGAGAGTTTTGTTATAATTCACCATTGTCAATAAGTCAACTGATGAAAATTGATTATTCTGAGACATTTTGTTATTCCTCATGAAAATTAATATTTCTTGGGCTAAGATATCAGTCGCGTGTTGTTGTAAGCGGGCATAAAATTGATGCCATCTCAATTGATAAAAACTTACTTTTGGTTCTAAATTAAATGCTGGAGTTTTGATTTCATCTTTTGGGTCATAATCACGGGTGATGTAAATTAAAATTCGATGTCTGACATTTGGTAAATTACTCAAAATCTCAGCATATTTTTTTAAAGCATTATTTCCATCCTTCGCGCCAATTTTTGATTCAATAAATATTACATCTGTAGTTAAACCAGTTGAAAGTTCAACCGCAATATCAAGTCTGCTATCATCTGGATGGCTTTCAAGTTTTTTGTGTTCTTGTTGAGCAAATATACCGGGCGATTAGAAATCGCGGCTACACAAACAAAGTCCACCTCCGTGGACTAAGAAAAAATCAACAGTTTTTAACCTGCGGAGGCAGGTTTTGTCTGTGTAGCCGTGACTTCTAGTCGCCTGGCTAGTAATAAATTAGACTTTTAAAACTAACGTTGCAGCAGTTATAACTTAGCCGATCGCATTTGACAAGGGTGCTATACTATACCAACAAAAATAGGGGTAAAATTTTTACCCCTACAAAGTTGTGTATTATTTTAAGAATAGCTAGAGAAGATTATTACTCTGTTAAGTGACTTTCTAGCAAAGTTGCGATCGCATCAGGATGAATATTCTTGTATTTCTTTTTACCAAGCTGTAAAACACAGTTGGGAGCGCTACCACAGCATTTTTGGCAACTTGTATGTTCAATAGTAACTTTGTCTAATAAACCGCGATCGCACAAAGTTTTTTCTAATTCTGATAATAACCCTTTACCACCACGTTTCAGGCAACCGCCCTTTTGACATACCATAATCCTCGCTTTGGGTTGAGGTGGTAAATCTTGTTTTGGACAAGCATCAATTGGTGTCACCCGATAGGCTTTAATTTTAATTTTACTTGTGCGCGAGTCTATTTTACTATGACCACAAACGCGAATTTGCTGACCAGGAACTAAGGATGAACTTAGTAATCGGCGTAACTCTTTAGGCAGTTTAATTTCCACATCTCCAGATGGAACCGCCAATTGCAAGTATTTATATTTTCCTGGTTCACCACCAACAAAACCTAGTAACTGTCCCTCAAGGTTCAATTCTGATAACGTCAAATACTTGTTACCCATGATTGATAAAAAGTTATTGGTAATTGAGGATTAGGGGAGAGGTGACAGGTGACAGGTTATAGGGAGTAATCTGTACCCTGTAACCTATAACCTATTCCCTTCTTTACTCCCCATTTTTTATGCGAGGCGTTTAGCTTCTACTGTTTGAGGTAAATTTGCTGTGTCTGGCAAATCACGAAATTCTAATTCCCAACCATTTGCTAGGGTGAGAATTTTGCCATCACTTCCATCGGTTTGTTTGACGACTTCTTCTTCCAGGTCTTTTTTAGCAACGTAAACTACTAAAGTGCCGGCATCATTCATCCGTAGCATTACTTTCATGAGATTCCTCAACCGATTCTAGTTCTTTTTTCTTGCAGCCGACGACAAACCCTGTTTCTAAGAAATGCACAGCATATATATAGGAAGTCTGCAAATATGTGCCTATACTCGCTATGTAACCGATATCTCCCTTGTTGACTAAAACTTGGCCGACTTCCTTACCGGGAAAGGTACCATCGTTTTTTAGCAGTTTCCGAACTCTGACTTTTTCACCGATTTCAAAAGCAGGTGGCAAGTTTAGTTCTAATTCATCACGTTGCATGAGAGTACCTCTGTTCTCTGACCAAATTCAATAATTCTTCTGTCGTCAAACTGCGTTTTTTCTGTACCGATTGATGGCGCACTGCGTCTAAAACAGATTGGGTTTCTTGGGGGTTCAAGAAAATTCCATGCTGTTCTAGCAAGTTAGCAACTAAATGCCGTCCAGAATGTTTACCTACTACTAAACGCCGTTCCCAACCCACCTCTTCGGGTGCAAATGGTTCGTAGGTGATGGGGTTTTGCAATACTCCGTGAGCATGGATGCCAGATTCGTGAGCAAAAGTGTTTTCGCCAACGATCGCTTTCCAAGGTGGTACGCTAGCACCTGATGCGGCTGCAACTAGTTGAGACAGTTCCAGCAAACTGGGTGTGTCAATGCCCAAATCAAGGCTGTAGATGCGTTTAATCGCCATGACAACTTCTTCTAATGCTGCATTTCCCGCCCGTTCACCCAATCCGTTGACTGTGGTATTCACTGATGAGGCTCCGGCTTTGATACCAGCAAGGGCATTGGCAGTTGCTAGACCAAAATCATTATGCGTGTGGATTTCTAGGGGAATCGTCAACGCTGAAACCAGCCTTTGGACTTTGGTGTAGGTGGTGAAGGGGTCGAGAACTCCTACAGTGTCGCAGAAGCGGAAGCGGGATGCACCCCATTCTTGGGCATAAAGTGCTACATCTAAGAGAAAGTTTTCATCAGCCCTGGAAGAATCTTCTCCACCGACTGCTACCCAAAGACCCTGGTCGAGGGCGAAGTGAATTGAGTCTTTGAGTTTTTGTAAACTTACTCGCCACTGACCATGAAATTTAGTGGCAATTTGGATACCAGAGACGGGAATGGCAATATGCACCCGGTTCAGACCGCAAGCGATGGAAGCTTTGATATCTGAGATGACAGCACGGTTCCAGCCCAAGAGTTTTGCTTGTAAACCCAAGTTAGAAATTGCGGCGATCGCCCGGGTTTCTTCGTCACCCATTGCCGGTATACCCACTTCTAATTCCGGTATACCAATGGCATCGAGAAATTTAGCGATCGCTACTTTTTCTTGTAGAGTAAAGGCAACACCTGCGGCTTGTTCGCCATCACGTAATGTAGTGTCATTAATTATGATTTGATTCATTGCAAATATCCCTCTCTTGGAAGTATTCTTAATATCCTTTCCCTCTACAATCCCTCGTGATGGTAAATGCTAAAAATATCACAATTCATAATGTAGGATACATGATCCTTAATTATTGCCCGATTATTAGCATCACATCTGTATGGCAGGGAACTAAAACAATGTATAAATTACTAATCGTTTTCACCGATGTCAGTTGAAATGTCTTCGAGTAGCAATGAACTAATATAACTATTAGCAAATCCCGAACAAAGTAATACACAAAAGCCAGCAATTAAGGATGTAATCATCTTCGTAACCTCGTATTTTCTAGCGCATTTTGGTGTAATTTAGGCAGGTAATGGTACTCAATGCTAAGGGATACAAATTCGCTAACTTTGGTCTGCTAGCCAATCAAATATCTTTCCTAGCTGCTCCAAGTCAACGAAACCATACTGCCAGAGGAGCATCGGTAGTGGGCCATTTTCTAATTCACGGTGTCGCAGAGCTACAGCAATATCGGCATTTGAAAGTTCAAGTTCATTGTGCAAAAAATTGAGGAGTTTTATATCTCTGTTCCGAGTCGCCATAATTGAACTTTCAATTTCTTAATTTGGGAAAAGGTTAAAAATCAGAAACTCCAATTTATATTTGGTAATTTCGCCTTTTTAATTGTTGCTAGATGTCAGGGAAGTTTCAGATTTAGTAGACCCAACAAAATCTAAACTCCATCTAATCCATCTCAGTCTGCAATAAATTCTGCTAGCGGACAGTAGCTTCAAACTCTAAACC